>JABCYT010000568.1 GCA_013290035.1 Alphaproteobacteria bacterium | reverse complement strand
GCCGGACCTCGAGCACGCCGAGCGCCTGTCGTACGATCCAGGCGCGAGCTACATCGGCCAGGTCGCCGACGGCAAGCGCCAGGGTCTCGGCGTCGCCATCCTGGCCAACGGCGAGCGCCAGGCCGGCGAATGGCAGGCCGACCAGCTGAACGGCCTCGGCACGGTGCAGCTCGCCGACGACAGCCGCTACGCCGGCCAGTGGCGCGACGGCCAGTCGACCGGCCTTGGTGTGCGCGAAAAGCCGGGCGTTGAACGGGCGGAAGGCAATTTCGTCATGGGCCGACTCGAAGGGCCGGGCGTGCGGCGCACGCTTGCCGACCCCAATGTGGTTCAATCCGGGGAATTCCATGCCGATGCCCTGGAGGGGCCAGGCATCGAACAGGTTGCCGGCGGCGAACGCTATGAAGGAGGCTTTCGCGGCGGCGAGCGGAACGGTTACGGCCAGGTGACGGCCGCGGACGGCGAGGTCACAGCCGGCCGCTGGGAAGCGGGAAAGCGCGTCGAATCAGCGCCTTGAACGGATGGCATGGAAGTTGCGGCCGGCAGGCTGCAACCCAATGCATGCGCTGTCGTGACCAAGCCGCTGTCCGTCCTGCTGATCGACGACAATCCTGCCCGCGCCGAAATCGTCGAGGCGGGCTTGGCGTCCGCTGGCTATGTCCTGCTCGCACGACTGGGCGGCACGCAGGATCTTCCTGCACGGGTCGGTGAACTGCGGCCCGACGTCATCGTCGTCAGCATCGAGAGTCCCAGTCGTGACGCCATCGAGGATATGCGGCGCAGCACCGAGCAACGACCGCGGCCGATCGCCCTGTTTGCCGACCGGTCCGATCCGGCAACGATTGCCGCGGCGATGGCGGCCGGGGTATGCGCGTACGTCGTCAAGGGGCTCGCCGAAGATCGTGTCCAGTCGGTGGTCGATGTCGCGGTCGCCCACTTCAATCGTTATCACTCGATGCGCGAGGAACTCGACCGCGCGCGCCTGTCGCTGGTCGAGCGCAAGGCGGTCGATCGCGCCAAGGGCCTGCTGATGGAGCAGAAAGGCCTCAACGAGGAAGCCGCCTATCGCCTGATGCGCAAGCTCGCGATGGACCAGAACAAGCGCATCGGTGAAGTCGCACAGGACATCGTCACCTACGCCAGGGCGCTGAAGCCTTGAGGTTATTCTGCCTGCCGAACGATCATGCTGCATATGCGAGCATCATCGCGGCAGCGTGACGTAAGCCGTCGTCAATAACATAAGTCCTTTCAACTCAATGACTTGAAGTCGGCGGGCGAGGCCTCGGCGCTTGGCATGCTTCGTGCTGCCTTTATCGCGAGCGCCGCGCTGCATCAAAGTCGAGGCATCGCGGCCCGGATCCAATGGCGGGTCCCTCTCTGAAGTGTACGGCGGGTCATGGTTGGCTCGCCTGAGGACAATGGCGTCCTGCGCGGTCGGTTCGAGAACCGGTCGGGCCGGGCGCTTTTTGTTTTGGAGTAACGGCGTGATGAGCGATCTCGAACGACCGAAGTTGGCCCTGGGGATCATCCCGCTCGTCGATTGCGCGCCGATCGTGCTCGCCGAGGCGCTCGGCGCCTTCGAGCGTCACGGTCTCGAGGTTGAAATCCGTCGCGAGGCGTCGTGGGCGACGATCCGTGACAAGGTGGCGCTCGGCCTGCTCGATGCGGCGCAGATGCTGGCGCCGATGCCGCTCGCGACAACGCTCGGCATCGACAGCGTCAGCATGCCGATGATCGCCGCCATGACGCTCGATCTCAACGGTAACGCCATCACGCTCTCGCAAGCCCTGTGGCGCGAGATCGAGGACGCGGCACCGCAGCCCGTCAGCGAGCCGCTCGATGCCCGCGCGCTGGCTGCCGTCGTTCGCAACCGGGCCGCCGCCGGCCGGGCGCCGCTGGCATTGGCGTCTGTATTTCCGTTCTCCTCGCACAACTATCTGCTGCGCTTGTGGTTGGCCTCGGGTGGGATCGACCCCGATCGCGACGTGCGGCTCACCGTCGTGCCGCCGCCGCACATGGTCGCCCACCTCTCCGGTGGCGTCATCGACGGCTATTGCGTAGGCGAGCCGTGGAACCAGCAGGCGGCATCGCTCGGCATTGGCCGCACCGCCGTGACCGGTCATCAGCTTTGGAAGGCGATGCCGGAGAAGGTTTTGGGTACCACCGAAGCCTGGGCGCAGCGTCACCCCCGGACGATGACGGCGCTGATCAAGGCGCTGATCGAAGCCTGCGCCTGGCTCGACGAACCGGCCAACCGCGCCGAGGCCGCTCGCGTGCTGGCGAGCCCGCGCTATGTCAACGCCCCGGCCGAGATCATCGCGCGGTCGCTGACAATGCCCGACTTCCACGTCTTCCATCGCGGCCATGCCAACTTTCCCTGGCGCAGCCATGCCGATTGGTTCGTGGCGCAAATGGTGCGCTGGGGTCAAGCGGGCGCCGACGTCGATGCGAGCGCCGTCGCCGACCGCGTCTTCCGCCCCGATCTCTATCGCGCGGCGGCGAGTTCAATGGGCATCCACTGCCCGACTGAAGATCGCAAACCGGCGGGGGCACACGGCGAACCGGCCGCTCCGCCGGCGAGCGACCGACCTGGCCCTGCCGATAGGGTCAACGCGGCCCGCGGCGCGGATTAGCAATTCTTTGGGGGCTTCAATTCGGGAGACGGACAAAATGAGTAGCAACAGGATCAGGTTCGGACGGCGCGACATTCTGAAGGGCGCCACCGCCACGGCGGCATTGTTGGGCGCCGCGCGGGCGTCGTTGCCGGCGGGCGCGTTCGCGCAGGGCGCGGGGCCTGAGACCAACAAGGTGACGCTGGGCTTCATCGCGCTTACCGACGCGGCGCCGCTGATCATCGCCAAGGAAAAGAAGATCTTCGACAAGTACGGCATGACCGACGCCAACGTCGCCAAGCAGGCCTCGTGGGGCACGACGCGCGACAACATGGTGCTGGGCGCGGCAGCGGGCGGCATCGACGGCGCCCACATCCTGACGCCGTTTCCCTACCTGATCTCGCTCGGCACCGTGACGGCGGAGAACAAGCCCACGCCGATGTATATCCTGGCCCGGCTCAACTACCAGTGCCAGGGCATCTCGGTCGCCAACGAATTCAAGGGCAGCGGCGCCAAGGCCGACGCCGCGCCGCTCAAGGAAGCCTTCGCCAAGAAGAAGGCGGCAGGACAGGAAGTGAAGTGCGCCATGACCTTCCCCGGCGGCACGCACGACATGTGGATCCGCTACTGGCTGGCGGCAGGAGGCATCGATCCCGACAAGGACGTCTCGACCATCGTCGTGCCGCCGGCCCAGATGGTGGCCAACATGAAGGTCGGCAACATGGCGGCCTTCTGCGTCGGCGAACCGTGGAACGACCAGCTCGTGCAC
>JABCYT010000567.1 GCA_013290035.1 Alphaproteobacteria bacterium | reverse complement strand
ACGTTTTCGGGAGGATGTAGCGTGTCGCCTTCCTGGAACTGCCAGCCCGACGTCTCGGCCAGCAGCTTCGCCACCGTGGTTTTGCCGGAGCCCGAAACGCCCATGACGACGACGACCATCGGCCGGTTGTGAGCGGGATGCTGGTCCATTAAGACTTCGCCTGTCGGCACTCCGGTTCCACCGCCACGATAAGGAAAGCATCACCGTGCTCAAGCTCGGATACAAGGCGTCGGCCGAACAATTCGCGCCCACAAAGCTCCTGGACTTCGCGGTCCAGGCGGAGGCGGTCGGCTTCGATTCGGCCTTCGTCAGCGACCACTTCCAGCCCTGGAAGCATGTCGACGGCCATGCCCCCTACTCGCTCGCCTGGCTGGGCGCGCTGGGTGCCCGCACCTCGCGGCTGGTCATGGGCACCAGCGTGCTGACGCCGACCTTCCGCTACCATCCCTCGATCGTGGCGCAGGCCTTCGGCACGCTGGGCGCGATGTTCCCCGGCCGCGTGATCCTGGGCATCGGCACCGGCGAATCGCTGAACGAGGTGCCGTCGACCGGCGCGCCGTGGCCCGAGTTCAAGGAGCGCTTCGCCCGCATGCGCGAGGCGGTGACCCTGATCCGCACACTGTGGCGCGGCGAGCGCATCAGCTTCGAGGGCCAGTACTATCGCACCGAGAAGGCCACGATCTACGACCGACCGGAGATCGAGGTGCCGATCTATGTCGCGGCGGCCGGCGCCCTGGTCGCGCGCTACGCCGGGCGGACGGGCGACGGCTTCATCTGCACCAGCGGCAAGAAGTGGGAGCTCTACACCGAGACGCTGCTGCCCAAGGTCGCCGAAGGCATCGCCGCCGCCACCGAGCCGAAGAAGCAGCCCTACGACCACATGATCGAGGTCAAGGTCTCCTTCGACACCGACGCCACGCGCGCCAAGGAAGACACGCGCCATTGGGCGGCGCTCGCGCTCACGCCGGAGGAAAAGACCTCGGTCGAGGACCCGGTCGAGATGCAGCGCCTGGCCGATGCGCTGCCGCTCGATCGCGCGGCGAGCCGCTGGATCGTGTCGAGCGACCCGGACGAGCATGTCGAGAAGATCGGCGCCTATGTCGGCCTGGGCTTCCGCCATCTCGTCTTCCACGCGCCCGGCCCCGACCAGCCGCGTTTCCTGAAGCTGTACGGCGAGCAGGTGCTGCCGCGGCTGCGCAAGCGCTTCGGATGAGCCGAACCGGCGCCGTAGAGCTTCTGGCAATCCCCGGCATTCCCATGGTCAAGCCGGGTGACGACCTGGCGGTCCTCATTTCCGGGGGATTGGCGCGCGCCGGCCTGGAACTGCGCGCCAACGACGTCCTCGTGCTGGCGCAGAAGATCGTGTCCAAGGCGGAGGGTCGGAGCGTCGAGCTCGCCAAGGTGAAGCCGTCGGCACGGGCCATCGCCCTCGCCGCGGAAATCCAGAAGGACCCGCGCCTGGTCGAGCTGATCCTGTCGGAATCGGTGCGCGTGGTGCGGTCCCGACCCAACGTGCTGATCGTCGAGCACCGGCTGGGCTTCGTCATGGCCAATGCCGGGATCGACCAGTCCAATGTCGCGCCGAGCGATGGTGTCGAACGGGCCCTGCTGCTGCCGGTCGATCCCGACGGCAGCGCCGAGGCCCTGCGGGCACGCCTCGCCACGGAGCATGGTGCGCCGATCGCCGTGATCATCACCGACAGTTTCGGGCGCGCCTGGCGGCGCGGCACGGCCGGTGTCGCCATCGGTGCAGCCGGCCTGCCGGCATTGCTCGACCTGCGCGGCAATCCCGACCTGTTCGGGCGCATCCTGCAGGTCAGCATCTCGGGCTTTGCCGACGAAATCGCCGCGGCGGCCTCTCTCGTGATGGGCCAGGGCGACGAGGCGCAGCCGGTGGTGCTGGTGCGCGGCCTCACCTGGAACAAGCCGGCCAATCCGGCCGCCAACCTCGTCCGGCCGGCCAGCGAAGACATGTTTCGATGAGCAGCGGTGTCGTCGTGGCGCTGTCGGGCGGTGTCGGCGGCGCCAAGCTGGCGCTTGGCCTCAGCCGCGTGCTGCCGGCGGACGACCTGCTGGTCGTGGCCAACACCGGCGACGATTTCGAGCATCTCGGCCTCAGCATCTCGCCCGACATCGACACGCTGACCTACGTGCTGGCCGGCCTCGACAATCCCGTCACCGGCTGGGGCCGGCGGGACGAGACCTGGTCGTTCATGGAGACCATCGGCGCGCTGGGTGGCGCGGACTGGTTCCGCCTGGGCGATCGCGATCTTGCCCTGCATGTCGAGCGCACACGGCGGCTCAAGGCCGGCCAGACGCTGTCGCAGATCACCGGCGACATCTGCCGCCGACTGGGCGTTTCAACCCGCGTGCTGCCGATGACCGACGATCGCGTGCGCACGCGCGTCCGCTCGGACGATGGCTGGATCGATTTCCAGGACTACTTCGTGCGCCAGCAGTGCCGTCCGGTCGTGCGCGAGCTGGCGTTCGACGGTGTCGAAAAGGCGCGGGCGCAACCCGACATCATGGCGACACTTCTAGGCGGCAAACTGCGCGCCGTGGTGATCTGCCCCTCCAACCCCTTCATCAGCATCGAGCCCATCCTGGCCGTGCCCGGGCTGCGGGCTGCCCTCGCCGGCTGCGGCGCACCCGTGGTCGCGGTGTCGCCCATCGTCGGCGGCCGCGCGGTCAAGGGGCCGACCGCCAAGATGATGCACGAGCTCGGCCTGCCGGTGAGCGCCGCGTCGGCGGCCGGGCGGTACGACGATCTGCTTGCGGGCTATGTCGTCGACACCGCCGATGCAGCGGGCGTCCGCGCCAAGCTGCACATCGCCCCCACCCTGATGACGACGCTCGAGGATCGCGAGCGGCTGGCCCGCACCGTCCTGGGCTTTGCCGATTCGCTCACGTGAGCCCGTCCGCCGACATCTGGGCAATCGTGCCCATCAAGGAGTTGGAGGGGGCCAAGCAGCGTCTCGCCCCCCTGCTCTCGCCCGCCCAGCGTCGCGCCCTGATCGAGGTGATGATGGGCGAGGTACTGGAAGCCGTCGCCGGCGCAAAAAGCCTTTCCGGCATCCTGGTCGTGACGCTGGCCCCCGAGGCGACGGCCTTCGCCACCCGTATCGGCGCCCGCGTGGTGACCGACGGCGCCCGCGACGGCCATACCGGCAGCGTGACCGCGGGCCTGAAACTGCTCGCCCGCGAAGGCCGCGGCGGCATGATCACCCTACCGGCCGACATCCCCGCCGCCACGCCGGCGGAGATCGACCGCGTGGTGGCGGCGCATCTCGCGGCGCCGTCCTTCACGATCTCGCCGGCGCACGACGATCTCGGGTCCAACGCCGTGATCTGCTCGCCGCCCGATTCGGTGCCGCTGCGGTTCGGCGACA
>JABCYT010000566.1 GCA_013290035.1 Alphaproteobacteria bacterium | reverse complement strand
GTGGCGGGGGTGATCGGCAAGAGCAAGTACATCTACGACCTGTGGGGCGACACGGTGAACCTGGCGAGCCGCATGGAATCGGGCGGCATGCCCGACACCATCCAGGTGACGCGCTCGGTCTATGAGAAGTTGAAGGACGAGTTCGTGTTCGAATCGCGCGGCACGATCGAGGTCAAGGGCAAGGGTGGCGTCGAGGCGTGGCTGCTGAAGCTTTAGGGCGAGCCTGGGACTTCGGGTGCGACCGCCGCGCCGACCTCGATGTCATCCAGCCCCATGTAGCGATAGAAGGCGACCGAGCCCGCCCAGGTGGCGACGAACACGCCGATGATGAGGAAGCCCAGCGCGTTGAGATTGTCGTTGAGACCGCCGATCGCCCGCCAGAACCAGCCCGACAGGCCGAGCCGGTCGCCCAAAAGTCCGAGGAGCTCGATGCCGCCGATCAGGACGGCGACCACGACCGAGACCAGGGTGATCGTGAGGTTGTAGTAGAGCTTGCGGATCGGCTTCACGAACGCCCAATTGTAGGCGCCCAGCATCAGCACGCCGTCCGTCGTGTCGACCAGCGTCATGCCGGCCGCGAACAGCGCGGGAAACACCAGGATCGACCAGATCGACACGCCCTGTGCGGCCTGCGTCGCCGAGACGCCGAGCAGCGCCACTTCGGTCGCCGTGTCGAAGCCCAGCCCGAACAGGAATCCGAGGGGAAACATGTGCCAGCTTTTGCCGATGAGTCCGAACAGCGGGCGGAACAGGCGGGCCAGCAGGCCGCGGCCGGCGAGCAGCATGTCGAGATCCTGGGCATCGTAGCGGCCGCCGCCCTTGACGCGCTCGAACGTGCGCCAGACCGAGCGCAGGATCGCGAGGTTGGCCGCCGCGATCGCGAACAGGAACAGGGCCGAGACCAGCGTGCCGACGATGCTGCCCACGTTCCTGAACGGCTCGAAATGGGCCGAGATCAGCGTGGCCGTCGCGGCGATGCCGACGACGGCCAGGGCCACCACGGTCGAGTGCCCCAGGGCGAAGAACAGGCCGACGCAGAGCGGTCGCTTGCCCTCCTGCATCAGCTTGCGCGTGACATTGTCGATGGCGGCGATGTGGTCGGCGTCGACGGCGTGGCGCAGGCCGAAGCCGTAGGCGAGCAGCGCCGTGCCCAGCAGCAGCGGCTGGGTGCCGAACATCAGAAACGCCCAGGCCCAGGCGGCGAGATTGGCCGCCACCAGCCATCCGTAGATGCCGATGAGAGGGCCGCGAAGGCCGCGGTCGCGTGGGGTGGCCACCATGGATCTCATGAACTCTTACCAAGAAGTGCATATGCCGGGAAAGGATGACGGTGGTGCGACGGCACGACCTTCTACAACAGCGGCGCGACGCGTTAGGATGCCGGTGAGCCGTGGTTGCACGCAACTCATTGGCCAAGCTCGCGTTTTGTCGGCGGGCGTTCTTGAGGCGGCGAACGGCGCTGCGATGGTGAGGGGTCTGGTGATGACGCGCTGCGTGCTTTCCCTGTTGTTCGCCCTGTTGTTCGGGACGGGCGTCGGCACGATGGCCGTCGGCACGGCCTTCGCTGCCGATCTCCCGGCCGGCCCGCCGACCAACCAGGCCGCCAACCAGGCGCCGGCGGCGACGCCGCCGTCGACCGAGCGCTTCGCGGCGTCGGTCGCGGCGGGCAGCCAATTCGAGATCGCCAGCAGCAAGCTCGCGCTCGTGCGCGCCGGTTCCGCCGCGGTCAAGGACTTCGCCGACCGCATGGTCGACGACTACACGACGGCTGCCGCCGATTTCAAGGAGGCTGTCTCCCGGGCCAAGCTGCCGCCGCCGCCGGAAAAGCTCGACGCAAGGCACCAGGCCATGCTCGACGACCTCAAGACGCGCGACGCCGCGTCCTTCGACAAGGCCTATGTCGAGGCCCAGGTCCAGGCGCTGCGCGAGATCGTCGACCTCTTCCGGACCTACGCCACGGTCGGCGACAACGCACGCATCAAGCGTTTCGCCCAGGACCTGCTGCTCACCATGCGGTCCAATCTCGACGACGCGAGCAAGCTGCGCTGAGCGCGCCGGCCGAAGCCAGGACCGGAGCCCGGAACAGGAGCAACCTTCGCGAGCGCACGCCGTTCTCATCAAGGCTGCCGGCCGGTCTCCCTCATGCCGGCATTCCATCCACCCTGCCAGGCCCGCCCGCTCCGCCATCGGCGGGCCTTTCACATGAGAGCCCATGCCCAAAGTGCCGTGGCACGTTTTCAGGAGCGACCATCCGCGGGCCCATCTGGTGGCCGCGTCGATCGAGTCTGCCGAACTGGTCGGCAGTCCCGACCTCAAGACCGCGAAAGCCGTCCTCGAGCGCCTGGTCAAGACGCTCGCGCCCACCGGCGACTACGCGACGTCGATCGTGCGCGAGACCGGCCAGCCCGAGGTGCATCTCGCCTTCGCGAACGAGCTCGATGCCCGCAAGCTGGCCGAGTCGGTGCAAGCCGCCATGACCGACCGCTACCATGGCTGGACGAGCCAGCATGCGTTCGCGCTGGACGCTGCGGCCGTCGACGCCATGGGCTCGGGCCTTCCGTCGTTGCGCCGGCGCGGTCCCAAAGCCGGCGGCCACTAGCGCAAATAGTCGTTTGTCCGTAATCGGACATATCACCACCACTGCGATGCCCGTTGCTAATGGTTGTCTTGTCAGGCACGGTCGTCGGACCGCCTGCCGAGTCTCAGAACGAGCTCGCGATTGGTGGCTAGGAGTTCATGTGCTCTTGCCCCTGAGGTGGAGGAGAGCTGTGAATTCCCCGAACAACGGTTCGCGCAACCGCCTCCTGGCGGTGCTCTCTCACGCCGACCGTGATCTGCTGGCACCCCGTCTCGAAGCCATCGAGCTCGATTCGCGCCAGATCCTGGAAGTGCCCAGCGATCCGATCAACCATGTCTATTTCGTCGAAAGCGGCCTGGTCTCGGTCGTTGGCACGACGCAGCCCGATCATCGCATCGAGGTCGGCATGATTGGCTACGAAGGCATGACTGGGCTCTGCATCGTGCTGGGCGACGACCGGTCGACCAACGAGACCGTGGTGCAATCCCCCGGATCGGCGATGCGTCTTCCCACCAAGGTGCTGCGCGCTTTGATGGAGGAGAGCCGCAGCCTCACCACCACGCTGCTGCGCTACGTCAACGTCTTCATGGTGCAGGGCAGCCAGACCGCGCTCGCCAACGGCCGCGGCAAGCTCGAAGAGCGGCTCGCCCGCTGGTTGCTGATGTGGCACGACCGCGTGCTGGCCGACGAGCTCATCATCACCCATGAATTCCTGGCCGTGCTGCTGGGCGTCCGCCGCCAGGGCGTCACCGTCGCCCTGCACGAGCTCGAAGGCAAAGGCCTGGTCCGCTCGACGCGCAGCCACGTCCGCGTCCTCGACC
>JABCYT010000565.1 GCA_013290035.1 Alphaproteobacteria bacterium | reverse complement strand
GATGAAGCGGCTCATTTGCAGGCCCAGCACCAGCTCGAAATGGCCTTCCGTGGCGAGCCGGATGCGGGCGCGGCGGATGGCGCGCTCGGCGTCGTTCTGGCCGCGCATGCCGGTATCGAGCAGCGCCAGCTTCGTCACACGTTCTGCAGCGAACTGCATGATCTCGATCGCCAGCATGCCGCCCAGCGACAGGCCGGCGAGGGCGAATTTTCCGGCCGGCATCTGCTCGACGACCCAGCGCGCCGCACTTTCCCAACGGTCCCAGATCGAAAGCGGCGCGGCACGCCAGTCAGGCACGACGATCTCGGTCTCGGCCGACAGCGCCGCGACCTGGGCGGCGTAAAGGCGCGGTGAGCAGATCATGCCCGGCACCAGAAGCAGCGGCGTCTTGTCCATTTGTCCCTCCCGCGGCGAGCGTAGCCTAGGCGCTGCGGCTGGGATACCAATGGCGGGCATGGCCGTCCTGCCCGTTATCGCTTCCGGTCGCGACATCCGCCTCGACTTGTTCCGTGGGCTGGCGCTGTGGTTCATCTTTCTCGACCACATCCCGAACAACATCGTGAGCTGGCTGACCGTGCGCAATTACGGCTTCAGCGACGCCACGGAAATCTTCGTCTTCATCTCGGGCTATACCGCGGTGATCGCCTATGCCCGCATGATGCAACGCGAGGGCTGGGTGCGCGCCGCCGCCCGCATCTACCGCCGCGTCTGGCAGCTCTATGTCGCGCACATCCTCTTGTTCGTGGCCTTCTCGGCCCAGGTCGCCTGGGTGTCGATCGCCCGCGACACGCCGGCGCTGATCGAGGAGATGGAGCTCTTGGGCCTGGGCCAAAATCCCTACCAGGCCATCCTCGAGGCCGCGCTGCTGAAGTTCCGCCCGGTCAATCTCGACGTCTTGCCGCTTTATATCGTCCTGCTGGCGTTCTTCCCCTTCGTGCTGCCGGCCGTCGTCCGCTGGCCGTTCGCCGTGATCGCCGCCTCGCTGGCCGTATATGCGGCGACTTGCCACTACGACTGGAACCTGCCGGCCTACCCGGAAAACAAGGTCTGGTACTTCAATCCGATGGCCTGGCAGGTGGTGTTTTACGTGGGCGCGGCCTCCGCCGTGCTGGGTCGCCAGTTCGCCTGGCTCGACCGATTCCGCTGGCCGCTTTCCGTGCTGGCCGTGCTTTACCTGCTGTTCTCGGCCTTTATCGCCTTGTCCTGGCACTATAATCCGATGGAGAAGCTGATTCCCGACTGGGTCACTCGGAATATCTACCCCATCGACAAGACCAACATCGACATCCTGCGGTTTGTGCACTTCCTGGCCATCGCCTGGCTGGTCCGGCTGGCCGTCCCGGCCAACGCACCTTTCCTCAGGTGGCGGATATTCGAGCCACTTCGCAGGTGCGGTGAACACTCATTGCAGATATTCTGTCTTGGAATTTTTCTGGCACTCAGTGCGCAGGTGGTTGTCGGGCAAAATGAAGATTCAATCGTGTCGCAGGTCGGCGTGAGCATCGCCGGTCTTCTGATCATGTCCGCAGCGGCCTATGGCGCGGCTTGGTACAAGCGGGGTCCCGCCATCGAGGACGCGGCGTGAACCGGCTTGTCACCTGGGCAGGGCTGGCCATGGCGCTGACGCTGTGGGCGGGCGGAGCGTCCGCCGAGCTCAAGGGCTGTCGCGCCAGCCGCGAGCTGCTCGATCTGGGAAATCCGCTTGAGATCGCCCGCACCGCCGTGGCCGACGAGCGGCAGCTCCGTGTCGTCGCCATGGGTTCGTCGTCGACCCAGGGCTACGGCACCACCAACCCGCAGTTCGCCTATCCGTTCCAGTTGAAGCTCCGGCTCGAAGCGGCGATGCCCGGCGTTGCCATCCACGTCTTCAACAAGGGCATCGGCGGCCAGGATGCCGACGAGATGACGGCGCGCATGAAGGCCGACGTGAAGCCCGAGCGCGCGCATCTGGTGATCTGGCAGGTCGGCACCAATTCCGCGATCCGGCGCATCCCGACGGATCAGTTTGCGGCTCGCCTGCGCGCCGGTATCGATATCGGCAAATCGCTGGGCGCCAATTTCGTGCTGATGAACCTGCAATATGTTCCCGCCGTCGTGGCGCTGCCCGACGAAGAGGAATATGCGCGCGTCATGGCCGACGTGGCCAGGGAGAAGGGCGCCGGCCTGTTCAACCGTTTCGAGATCATGCGCACCTGGTACAAGGACGGCATGCCCTACTCGCAGTTCGTCACCAGCGACGGCCTGCATCTCAACGACTTCGGCCAGAAATGCATCGGCAAGCTTTTGTCGATGGCCATCATCGACACGATCGCTCCCAAGCAATTGACCGGCGCGCCGATTACCCCACACTGAGGCCGTTCCGTCCTGGGGAGGAAGGCCACATGAAGCGTCGCTTCGTCGATCTGTCGATCTATCTCGAGAACGACGTCATTTCCGATCCCGCGCCGTTCGGGCCGAAGATCCAGTATCACAAGCACGAGAACACGGCCGGCCAGATCGCCAGCTTCTTCCCCGGCCTCAAGAAGGAAGACCTGCCGGACGGCCAGGGCTGGGCGGTCGAGAACGTCAATCTCTCGACCCACAACGGCACCCATCTCGACGCGCCCTATCATTTCCATCCGACGATGAACAAGGGCGAACGCGCCATCACCATCGACGAGGTGCCGCTCGACTGGTGCTTCCAGCCCGGCGTGAAGCTCGACTTCCGCGACAAGCCGGACGGCCACGTCATCACCGCCAGGGAAGTGCAGGACGAGCTGCAGCGCATCGGCCACACGCTTAAGCCGCTCGAGATCGTCGTCGTCAACACCCGCGCCGGCGCGCGTTACGGCAACGACGACTACGTCAATTCGGGCTGCGGCATGGGCTACGACGCCACCATGTTCCTGCTCGAGAAGGGCATTCGCCTGACCGGCACCGACGCCTGGAGCTGGGACGCACCGTTCTATTTCACCGCCCAGAAATGGGCGAAGGACCACGACCCGTCGATCATCTGGGAAGGCCACAAGGCCGGCCGCGACATCGGCTATTGCCACCTCGAGAAGCTGCACAATCTCGAAGCGCTGCCCGGCGACGGCTTCACCATCGCCTGCTTCCCGCACAAGATCCGCGGCGCCTCCGCCGGCTGGACGCGCGCGGTGGCGATCTTCGAGGAGTAGCGCTTCGGCGAGCGATCTCTAGGCGAGCGGTTCCGGCTCGCCCGGCGGCAGCGGCATCTCGAAGACGTTGAGCGTCATCGACACCAGCATGTAGTAGCCGCAGACGCCCACCAGATCGACCACGCCCGGCTCGCCGAAGGCGTCGATGGCGCGCTGGTAGTTGGCCGCGGCGACCCGATTGGTCTCGAGATATTCGGTGACGAAGTCGTAGACGACGCGCTCGGCGTCACGCGTGAAGGGCGGCGTGG
>JABCYT010000564.1 GCA_013290035.1 Alphaproteobacteria bacterium | reverse complement strand
GGTGCCCGGCGCGGCGCCGACGCCGGCCACGCGTCCACCGGCCGGCCAAAAACGATCGTAGGCAATGTCTGTTCGGTCGAGACGATGGGAGAGATGACCGAAGCATCAACCATCTACGCCTTGGCCACCCCCACGCCCTCGCGCGCGCATCCCGGGGCGATCTCGGTCATTCGGCTGAGCGGCCCGCGCGCGGCCGAGGCGCTGATCTTCGTCACCGAGCCGCGCGCCTTCGAGCGCGGCCACTCGGCGCGCGATCCGGCGCTGCCGGAGCCCCGGCGCATGGCGCTGCGCACGGTCCGCGATCCGGTGAGCGGCGAGGCGATCGATCGCGGCCTGGTCGTGTGGTTCGAGGCGCCGCACACCGAGACCGGCGAGACCATGGCCGAACTGCACCTGCATGGCGGGCGGGCCGTGGTCGAGGGCGCGCTGGAGGCGATCCGCCAGCTGGGCTTCTGCCGGCTGGCCCAGCCCGGCGAGTTCACGCGCCGCGCCTTCGAGCACGGCAAGCTCGACCTCACCCAGGCCGAGGCCATCGCCGACCTGGTGGCGGCCGAGACCGACCAGCAGCGCAAGTTGGCACTGCAGCAGCTGGATGGCGCGCTGCACCGCCTCTACGAGGATTGGCGCACGCTCGGTTTGCGCACCTTGGCCCATCTCGAGGCGGCGATCGATTTCCCCGACGAGGACCTGCCAACCGGCATCGCCGAGGAAGTGCGCGCCGGCATCACGCAATTGCAGGCCGAAATCGCGGCCCACCTCGACGACCGCCGCGGCGAGCGCCTGCGCGAGGGCCTGTCGATCGCCATCATCGGGCCGCCCAACGCCGGCAAATCCTCGCTGCTCAATCTGCTGGCGCGCCGCGAGGCGGCCATCGTGTCGGAGATCGCCGGGACGACGCGCGATGTGATCGAAGTCCATATCGATCTCGGCGGCTGGCCGGTGGTGCTGGCCGACACCGCGGGCCTGCGCGTCTCGGGCGACGCCATCGAGCAGGAGGGCGTGCGCCGCGCCAAGGCACGCGCCGCGTCGGCGGCTCTGCGCGTGCTGGTGCTCGATGCCGTGGGCAAGTGGAAGAGCGACATGCAGGCGCTCACCGAGGCGGTCGAACGCTGGGATCCGGCCATCGACATCGTGGTGGTGAACAAGATCGATCTGGCGCCGGTCAAGGCGCCCGGCATCGTGCCGCTGTCGGCGACCTCGGAGGCGGGCCTGCCCGCGCTGCTGAAGCGGCTGGAGCGGTCGGTCGAGACGCTGATGCAGAACGGCGCGGCCGCGCCGCCGCTCACGCGTGCGCGCCATCGCGAGGCGCTGGTCGAGTGTCAGGAGTCGCTCGCCCGGGCGCTCGTCGCGCCGGAGATTGCGCTCGCGGCCGAAGACCTCCGGTTGGCGCTACGGGCGCTCGGCCGCATCACCGGCACGGTGCGCATCGACGAGCTTCTGGACGTCATCTTCCGCGACTTCTGCATCGGGAAGTAGTCGAGACGTTCCACGAAGCAGCCTCACCCTGAGGAGCGGCCGCAGGCCGCGTCTCGAAGGATGGGAAGCAGTCGTGCTGTCGCCCATCCTTCGAGACGCACGCCTTCGGCGCGCTCCTTAGGATGAGGTCGTTGTTGAACGCGCCTCCAGTAGACTAGCCTTCGCGCCGCATCAGCTCTGGCAGCACCTTGTCGAGGGTGATCGGATAGTCGCGCACCCTCGCACCGCAGGCGTTGTAGACGGCGTTGGCGACCGCGGCGCCGGCGCCGCAGATGCCGAGCTCGCCGACGCCCTTGGAGCCCAGCACGTTGGCGTGGGCATCGAACTCGTCCAGCATCACCGCGTCGACCTCGCCGATGTCGGCATGGACCGGCACGTGGTAGTTGGCGAGGTCCTGGGTCACGAAGGCGCCGAAGCGCGGATCGACGACGGCGTCCTCGTAGAGCGCCGCGCTCACGCCCCACAGCATGCCGCCGATCAGCTGCGAGCGCGCCGTCTTGGCGTTCAGGATGCGGCCGGCCGCGAACACGCCCAGCATGCGGCGCAGCCGGACCTCGCCCGTGGTCTCCTCGACGCCGACCTCGGCGAAATGCGCGCCGTAGGCGAACTGCGAGTATTTCTTGTACTCATCGCCGGGCTTCACCTGGCCGGTCGCCGAGAGGCCCTGCGCGCCCTCGCCGGCATCGAGCCGCGCCTTGAGCTTGCGGCAGGCGTCGTGCAGCGCGGCACCGCAGCTCGAGGCGCCGAACGAGCCGCCCGAGCCCGGCGTGACGGGATAGGCGCTGTGGCCCAGGCGCACCTCGACATTGTCGACCGGCAGGCCCAGCCCCTCGGCCGCGATCTGGGCGAAGATGGTGTAGGAGCCGGTGCCGATGTCGGTCATGTCCATCTCGACCACGGCCTTTTGCGCGCCCTGCATCGTCACCCTGGCCTCGGCCGGACGCAGGAAGTTGCCGCGGATGGCGGCGGCCACGCCCAGCCCGACCAGCCAGCGCCCGTCGCGCACGGCGGCCGGCCGCGCCTGGCGCTTGCCCCAGCCGAAGCGCCGCGCGCCTTCCTGCAGACAGGGCACCAGGGCGCGCGTGGAGAACGGCAGGTTCTTCTCCGGGTCTTCCTTAGGCTCGTTCTTGAGGCGGAGCTCGATCGGGTCCATGGCGAGCCGCGCCGCCAGCTCGTCCATCGCCTGCTCGAGCGCCAGCAACCCGATCGCTTCGCCCGGCGCGCGCATGGCATCGGCCACCGGCAGATCGAGCGCCGCGATGCGCTGGCTGGTCAGGCGGTTGGGCGCGGCGTAGAGCGAGCGCGTGGCGGTGACGATGGGTTCGGCATATTCGTCGGCCCGCGCGCTCTGGGCGAACGACTGGTGGGCGAGGGAGGTCAGCGTGCCGTCGCGCTCCGCGCCCAGCCGCACGCGCTGGATCGAGGCCGGGCGATGGGTCGTGACATGGAACATCTGCTGGCGGGTCAGCACGACCCTCACAGGCCGGGCGAGCTCGCTCGAGGCGAGCGCCGCCAGGATGGAATCGGCGTTGACCGGCAGCTTGCCGCCGAAGCCGCCGCCGACATATTCGGAGATCACCTCGACCTTGTCGGGCGGAAGCTGCAGCGTGCTGGCGATCGACTTGTGGGCGCTCTCGACGAGCTGCAGCGACGCGCGGACCGTGAGCTTGCCATCCTGCCAGGAGGCGAGGCTGCCGTGCGGCTCCATCATGGCGTGGCTCTGGTAGGGCGTCTTGTAGAGCGCATCGACCCGCACCGGCGCTACTTCGAAGGCGCTGTCGAAGACGCCGACCTTGCTGTCCGAGGAGACGCCGGTGTTGCTCTTCCCGGGGTCGTAGGCATCGCGGCTGGCCGCTTCGAGCACGAAGGCGCCGGCCGTGCGCTCGTAGGCCACGATCACCTTGTCGGCGGCGGCGCGCGCGCCTTCCGCCGTCT
>JABCYT010000563.1 GCA_013290035.1 Alphaproteobacteria bacterium | reverse complement strand
GTCGGCGAAAGCCTGGCCGAGCTCGGCTTTGCAGCGCTTGGAGGGGTCGTCGCCGCAGTCAACATGGCGAGACAGGAGGACGCGAATCCCTACGGCGTCCCCGGCCGCCGCTGGGTGGCCGCGGAGGCGGACAAGCCTGTACCCGTCGGCAGCGGACAACATGGCGGCTGGGGACCTGACGAGACGCGGCCATTCCTGATGGCCAACGACGGCGGTCGCTCGTCGGGAACGGCGCGGCGCGCAACCAGCCTGGTCGACATTGCGCCGACCATCGCCGCCTTCCTCGGGCTTCCGATCCAGGGTTTCGATGGATCGCCCCTGCCGGTTAATTCGCCGCTTACCTGACGGAAACATATGGCCAACGATACGCCACAACGTTGCTCAGTTCTGCCAAGCGCCGAGCGACATCGGCGAGCAGAATAATACGCTCAGGTGGTCGGGCCCCGAGCCGCCGCCGTCATGACCGTCGACGCGATCCTCCGGCGCCGACGCTGTTCGCGTGGAGGGCCAGCACCGCCTCGGTTGCAGACTGTGCCCGCTTTTTGATTTCTGCGAGTCCTGGCCGAGGCGCCACGCCCAGCATGAGGCGAAACATGAGGTCGCCCAGCAGAAGCGAGAAGAACTGGCCTGCCATGGCGTCCGGTTCACCGCGGCCCAGCACGCCGGCCGCTTGGGCCTTCGCCACGAGATCGATCAGCGCCTTGCGGTTGGGTTCGCGACCGTTTTCTTCGAGGATCCGGCCCAGCTCGCTCGAGCGTCCCGCTTCGGCGGCGGCCATACGATTGACGGCGATCACGTGCGGGCTGGTGAGCTCGGCGAGCGCCATCGTGCCGTAGGCTTTCAGCGCATCGGCAAGGTCGTCGCGGTCGCGGATCTCGGCGGTTGCCAGGGGCAGCCGCATGCGCGCCGAGGTCGCCGCGATCAGGGCCTGCAGGATGCCGCTTTTGCTGCCGAACTCGGCATAGAGCTCGCGCTTGGAGACGCGCGCCCGGGTGGCGATCTCGAGCGTGCTGGCGCCCGCGTAGCCGCGTTCCATCAGCACGTCGTAGGCCGCCTCCAGGATGCAGCGCCGGCGCGGTTCGAGGTCGGCGAGAGGGGACGGGCTGGGGACGGCGATTTTTGACAAGTGGTTCCTCTTGACTCGGTACCGGGCAGTACCATAAGTTAAGTGCATTGGTACCAAATAGTACCAAAACCGCAAGGAGACAGCCATGGGCATGGTGAGTTCGAAGAGCAAGCTGGCCACCGAGCACCGCACGGCGACGGAGGCGGGCTTCCATCGCTGCTGGTATCCGGTCGCGCTGGCCCGCGACCTGCCGCCGGGTTCGGCGGTCGGCCGGGATTTTCTGGGCACGCGGGTGGTGGCGTATCGCGACGCGGCGGGCAAACCGGTGGTCCAGAGCGCCTGGTGTCCTCATCTCGGCGCCGACCTGTCGATCGGCCAGATCGTCGACGGCCGCCTGCGCTGCCCCTATCATCATTGGTCGTTCGATGCGAAAGGCGCCTGCGCCAATATCCCGACCGGCGACAAGATCCCGCCGAGCGCCCGCATCTTCACCTATCCGGCCGAGGAGGCGTGGGGGCTTGTCTGGGCGTTCAACGGCGAGCGCGCCGATTTCGCCGTGCCGCGCCTTCCGGGCGCCGCCGAGTCGACGATCGTCCACCAGGCCCATGAACGCGGCCGGCGGCCATGGGACACCTGGGTCGCGGTGTCCAACGGCGTCGATTTCCAGCATCTGCGCACCTTGCACGGCCTGCCGGCGGCGTCGATGCCCGAGCAGCTCGAGGTCGAGGCGGGCGGCATCGAGTTCCGGGTCGAAAGCCCTTATCACCTTCAACATGGGCGCATCAGCGGCACCAATACCTTTGCCCAGCATCTCAGGATCGGCGGCGACGACATGTTCATGCTGTTCAGCGGCGCGCCGATCGAGCCCGGCAGCTCGTCGGGCTATGTCGTGATCGGCGTGCCGCAGGGATCCGCCGAGAAGCTGCCGGCCGTGGAGACCATGGTCGAGCGGCTGAATGCGGAGGACGCGCCGGTGCTGAGCACCATGCGCTTCCGCCGCGGCCTGCTGACCGCGTCGGATCGCCACCTCGCGACCTACTTCAGGTATGTCGACGCCTTCCCGTGCTTCACCCCAACCGAGCAGTGAATTGACCGATCGTTAGACGACCTCGTCGGTCCACACCTTGAAGCTGACCAGCGTGTTGGGACCGAACGTGTGGGCGATCGGCACGTCGGACGCATCGCGGCCCTGGCCGATCAGGATGCGCCCGATGCGCGGCGTGTTGTTGCGCGGATCGAAGGTGTACCAGCGTCCGCCGAGATAGGCTTCGAACCAGCCGGCGAAATCCATCGGGCTGTCGACCGGTGGAATGCCGATGTCGCCCAGGTATCCGGTGCAGTAGCGCGCCGGGATGTTCATGCAGCGGCAGAAGGTGATCGCAAGATGGGCGTAGTCGCGGCACACGCCGTTGCCTTCGTCGAAAGCCTCGCGGGCCGTCTTGGTCGGTCGCGCATATTGGTAGCCGAACGTGATGTGATCATGGACGTAGTTGCAGATCGCCTGGACGCGCGGCCAGCCCGGTGGCGTCTGGGCAAAGAGCTGCCAGGCGATATCCGACAGGCGGTCCGTCTCGCAGTAGCGGCTGCCCAGGAGGTAGACGATCGTCTCCGCCGGCAGCTCCTCGACCGCATGCTGGGGCGCCGACGGGGCAACGACATCCGGCAGGCCGGAATCGCGCACAATGCCGTCGCCTGACAGGCGCATGCGGCCGGCCGGTGCGACCAGGCGACTGCACCAATTGCCGTAGCTGTCGCGGTAGGGCGAGATCGTCACGGCAGGGTCGGTGGTCAGGTAGTCGGGCACGATGACGTCCGACGCCCGCGTGAGATGGGTGCCGAGAACCAGAATCATGGGGGTGGGCTGCGGGAAATCGTAGATCAGTTCGTAGCCGACGCGAATCTTCATCCCAGCTTCCCGCACAGCTTCGACGAGCTGCCATCAAATCGCACGGTCGCACGATCTGTACCCGATTGATGTCTCGAACGGGGCGGCCCTTCGGCCGCCCCGGTTTGCCGTTCCCGTTGTTCGCGCTCAGCCGAGCTGGATCCAGGTCGTCTTGACCTGGGTGAACTTGTCGAAGGCGTGCAACGACTTGTCGCGGCCGATGCCGGACTGCTTGTAGCCGCCGAACGGCGTGGTGATGTCGCCGCCGTCGTAGGTGTTGACCCACACCGAGCCGGCGCGCAGGCCCTTGGCGAACTTGAAGGCCTTGTTGATGTCCGAGGTGAAGATCGCCGAGGCCAGGCCATAGATCGTGTCGTTGGCCACGCTCAGCGCCTGCTCGGCGTCCTTCACCGGGATGACCGAGAGCACCGGACCGAAGATCTCCTCCTGGGCGATCTTCATCTTGTTGTCGACGCCGT
>JABCYT010000562.1 GCA_013290035.1 Alphaproteobacteria bacterium | reverse complement strand
ATGATCGAAGTCCGGCGTTTTAGCGCGCGGATCCTTGGCTGCCTCGTCGAAACGGCGCAGCCGCACCGCTTCAGCATGCAGGGGATTCTGCCGGAACTGCTCGATCTCATCGGCCGACATCGGCCCACCCTGCAGTCCAAGGCTGCGGACCGAATCGGGCGAGAGCTTGCCGAAATAGTCCGACTCGACGGCGCAGAGATAGCGCTTGGCCGCGACATGCAGGCGGACCGGCTCGCTCACCTCCGGCCCGAAACGCTCGGCCAGCCAGCGGGCGCCCAGCTCCTCATGCACGTCGTCGACGCCACGCCCGGCGGGGTCCTCGCCCAATTGATGGATCATGTGGCCGACATCGTGCAGCAGCGAGGCGAGCACGGTGGCGGGCGGCGCGTCGTCGGCTTCGGCCAGCGTGGCCGCCTGCAGCGCGTGCTGAAGCTGGTTGATCGCGCTCAAGCCGTAACGACGCGTGGCGCGGCCGACGAAGATGTCCAGAAGTTCCTGACGCAGGGGATCGCTCATGCGCCCTGTCTAACACGAACCGCGCCGTAGCCGGGAATCATTGCCACCGCATGTTTCAGGGGATCGGGCCGCCACGCGCGTGTAACAAAATCGCCATGCATATCGAGATTGCCGCACGCCGCAAAAGCGATCGTTCCCGGATTCAACTCCGACGGCAGGCCCTTGGTGTAGGGCACCCGCCGCTTGTCCAGCAGGTTCTCGAGCGTCGCGTTCTCGTCCTTCGTGGACTCGGTGTAGGCGCTCAGCAGGAACGCCTGCCGGCGGCGCGTCGCCACCCAGGCCGCGAACTTGTCCTCGTCGCCGTAGAGGGCGTCCATCAGGATCACGCCCTTGATGCGATGATCGGCGCCGCCGCGCTCCAGCGCATAGGCGGCCGAGAGATAGCCACCGCTGTAGGCGACGACGACGACCGGCGCCTGGTTGAAGTGCGATCCGACGCGGCGGTCGCCATAGAGCCGCATCAGCCGCTCCGCCGCTTCGTCGATGTAGGCGGCGAAATGGCCCGGCTTCCAGAAATTGCCGGCGCTCGAATCGGCGGCATCGACGGCGAGTTGCGGCGCCACCAGCGCCACGTTCTGCCCCGATTCGGCGAGCTGCCGCGGCACGCCCTGGCGGGCGATCACGTCGCGCTCGAGGGTCGCGCCCTGGCCGTGCAGGAAGAGCACGATCAGCGACGGGCGCTGCGGATCGTAACCGGCCGGCAGATAGAGCAGCGAGCGCCGATCGCTGTAGGTGGGCTCTTCCCAATAGACGTCGCCGTTCGCGCTGGTATGCCCGCGCTTACGGCCGGCGCGCGCATCGAGGAACGGCTTGTCGGTGTCGGGAACAACGCTGCGATAGGGGAAGATCGAGGCGTTGAAGGCGACAAGCGCAATCTTCGCCTGCTTGAGCGGCTGCGGGCCGCCCGGCGGCGGAGGCGGCGGCGGCTTGGGAACAGCCGCCGGCTTCTTGGTGACCTGTTTTGTCGTGTTCGCGCGCGCAGCCGTCGGCATCAGCAGAGCCCCCAGGAGAAGCGCCCGCCGATTCACGCGGCCACTAACCGCCCGGCGGGGAGCGGCCTCAGTACGGAGAAGAAGGCAGGCATCGCTACGAGATAGGCGACGGCGCCCACCAGGACAACCGCCGGCAGGCCGAAACTCGTTGCCACGATCGGCACCAGGGCGGCGCCGATCACCGAAAAGCAGCCGTTGATGCCCCAGGCCCACAGGAACATGTGGTCCTTGCCCAGACGGCCCAACGTCGTCATCGCGGTCGGCATGGGGAAGCCCATCAGGAAGGCCGGCGGCATCAGCAGCAGCAGGCAAAGCACGATGCGCAGGGCATAGGGAAGCGTGCCGATCCAGTCCAGGGCATAGTCGATGGTGAAGGCATAGAGCGTCAAAATCAAAAAGATCGCGAGGAAGATTCGCGGCATGACGCTCCGCGCGCGGTCGAGGAAGCGCTCGGACATGAAGCTGCCGAGGCCGGAGAACACCAGCATGCCGGTGATCAGCACCGAGGCCGACACCGTGGCGTTGGACAGGGCCAGGATGAAGTGGGAGATCATGCCCACCTCGACGATGATGTAGCCCAGCCCCAGACAGAGGAAATAGACCATCGTGCCAAACTTGCCGGGATAACGACTGAAGATTGTACGCCAGCCGAAGATCAGCGGAAACAACACCAGAGTGAAGGCGAAAATCGCGGCGATGCCAAGGGTCGCCCATAGCAGCAGATAGCCCCACTCATCCTGAACCAGCTCGAGCCGGTCGGTGAATTTCGCCAGGTCCTTCACCTTGATGTAGGCGGCGAAATACGGCTGATGATTGGTCAGGATACGGGTGTCGAATACGTAGTCGTCGGCCACCTTCTGCCATCCGCCATTGACCAGATAGTACCAGGCGAGCCGGCCCATCACGGTGGCCGGCACGCGCGCCATCGGCGGCGCGCCGTCCTTCGCCTCCGTCGTGCCGTCCGCGGCGGGCGCCGCCGCGTCCGTCATTCCAGGCGGCGGCTTGTCGTTGGGCTCCTTCTCGGAAGGCGCCGTCGGGTCGGCCGCCTCGCCCTGCGAGAAGAACTGGTCGCGGTAGTCCTGGAGGATCTGGGCCAGCTCCGACTGGTCGACCTTGAGGCCGGGATAGTAGATCTCGTCGAACGACATCGCCTGGGTGTGGGCGTTGAGCTTGGCGATCTCCTCGGCCGTGAAGCCGCCCTGCTTGTAGAGCACGGTGGCGGTCGAGAGGTAGGACGAGACGACGTAGAAATCCTTGGCGATATCGGACCTGCCCTCATCGCCCGCGACATCGCGCGCCGCCGCGGTCATCGTGGCGTAGAGTTTCAGCACCGACTTGGGCGGCTCCTCCTTGTTCCACAGAGTGACCGAGAGGATGCCGCCGGGCTTCAGCGCACGCATGTAGGCGCTCATCGCCTCGCGCGTGTAGGAGTATTTCTCGACGATGGCGAAGCCGCCGGGACTCGACAGGCCGGCCGAATCGGCGAGCGACAGGTCGATGACGTCGTAGCGGTTCTTGGTGTGGGCGACGTAGAGGCGGCCGTCATAGTCGATGACGGTGACCCTGGGGTTGTTGAGCACGTCGCCGGTGAAGGCGCGCAGACCCTTGTCCTCGCGGAACGCCGTCAGCACCGCAGGATTGCCTTCGGCGACCGTGACGTGCTCGGAACCCGACTTCAGCGCCACCGCCGTCGAGAGGCCGCCGCCGAACTGGACCACGAAGGTGTCCGGTTTCTGCTTCAGGACGTACGGGTAGTACATCGACAGATACTTGAAGTAGGCCGTCTGGTCGGCCGGCAGGTCCTTGATGACGCCCGACGGTCCCTCCGAATCGATGTAGAGGCCGAGATAGGCGTTGGCCGGCATGTTGGGCAGGTTGAACGCCGCGTTGTCCGACTGGCCCGGCGCAAAATGCAGGTAGGAGCTCGAATAG
>JABCYT010000561.1 GCA_013290035.1 Alphaproteobacteria bacterium | reverse complement strand
GCGGCAAGATCGCGCTCAACGTCAATCTCGACTCGGTAGCGGGCAGCGCCAATCTTGCGGCTCTCAGCAGCGGCTATGGCGGCGTCGAGCCGTTCGTGATGGGCGTCGCCGAGGCCAACGGCCTCAATGTCCGTACGGTGCGGCCGCTGATGACCAATTCCGACCACGCGAACTTCGCCCAGGCCGGCATCCCCGCGCTGCGTCTGGTCGCCGGTTTCGATGATCCGGCCGCGCATCTGCGCGTCGTCCTCACACCGGCAGACACGCGCGACAAGGTCGGCCAGGGCGAGCTGCGCACCGCAACTTTGTTCACCGCCGCCCTGGTTGCCGCCGCCTGCAACGCCGATCCCGCCGAAGTCGCGAAGTGGCGCACCCCGTCAGGATGACACGGGGTGGGTTGAGAGGCACTGAGAGAGGCGCGCCCGCAAGTCTTCGATATCGAGGTTCCGCCCGATCAGCACCAGGCGATTCGCGCCGCCGATACCGCGTATGTCTTCCTCAAGCGTGAAGCGCTCGCCGACAAGATGGAAGACGTAGCGCTTGCCGGTCTCGGCGAGCCACAGGAAGCCCTTGCCGCGGAACAATCCCGGCGGCCGGCCGGTGTCGAGGAAAGCCTGGAACCGGCTCACCGAGAACGGCCGGTCGCTCTCGAAGGACAGCGAGACGAAGCCGTCGTCATGCAGGTGCCCTTGGCCATGCTTGTGATCGTGCCCCGCGGGCCTGGGCCGGAACAGATCGACATCGAGGATCAGGGGAAGCGGGACGGCGCTTCGCGTCGTGCGCACGAGTCGCGCCTCCGCGTTCAACGAACGGATCTTCTCTTCGATTGTGGCGAGCCGCTCGACGCCGGCCCTGTCGCATTTGTTCAAAAGGATGGCGTCGGCATAGCGCAGCTGGTTGCGCGGGGCGATGCCGTCGAACAGATCGAGGCTGAACTGCTCGGCGTCGGTCACCGCGATGATGGCGTCGAGGCGAAGCGTGTCGCGGAATTCCGGGCGCTGGAAGGTGAGCGCCACCGGCAACGGATCGGCGACCCCCGTGGTCTCGACGATGATGTGATCGACGGGCTCGGGCCTTCTCAGCACACGCACGATGCTGTCAATGAGGTCGTTGTTGGTTGAGCAGCAGATGCAGCCGTTGTTGAGCTCGATCATGCCGTCTTCGACCGCAACGATCAGGTCGTTGTCGATGCCGATATCGCCCAACTCGTTCACCAGCACGGCCGCCCGCGCGCCCTCGCGGTTCGACAGGATGTGGTTGACCAGCGTGGTCTTGCCGCTGCCCAGGAAGCCGGTGACGAGCGTCACCGGAAGCCGGCCGGCCGCCGGGCGAGGCGGCGCCTCGAAGGTGGCGGGCGCTGACGTCATGAGGCGGGAGGCGGCGCGCTGCTGTCGAACAGGTAGCTGGTGCCGACCGCGGACTGGCTGACCCTTTCGCCATAGGCGGCGGCGAGGGCGTGCAAAGCCCGCCAACCGGTGCAGTGGCCGGTGATGATGTTCTGGATGTCGAAAGGCCCAAGCGCTTCGACCGTCTGCGGGATGAGATGCTCCATGACGCCGCCCAGATGCAGGCCTCCCATCACTGCGTGGATCGGCGTGTCGGGAAACAGGCGTCGGACCTCGGTGCAGACATTGACGATGCCGGCGTGGCTGCAGGCGCTGAACACGACGAGGCCAAGATCGCGCACGTTGGCCATCAGCATGCGTTCGTCCATCAGGTAGGGATCGGGCCGCCACTCCTCGGAGTTGTCGCGCCGGCAAAGATGGTCCTGCCGGCCGGTCTCGAACGCGCTCACGCGCGGGATCTCGCCGCTGTAATAGAAGTGCCCGTCCAGCAGCAGCCTCGCGTTGCCGTCGTTGACCACCCTGGCGCCGCGCGCCTCCATTTGCGCCGGCGTCGGCACCTTGGCGGCCGGAAAGACGACGCCGCTCTTCAACAGCACGCCGCGCTCATTGAACATGTCGGGATTGACGTGCACCGTGACGGAGCCGCGACCGCGCCGGCCGACGATGGCGTCGATCGCCGCCGGCAGCGCGCCCATATGGTCCCAATGTCCGTGCGTGATGGCGATCTCCTCGACCTCGCCGAGATCGAGGCCCAGGTTGCGGCAGTTGCGGATGAAGATGGCGCCTTCGGTGCCGGTGTCGAACAGCGCGACATGTTCGCGGCCGCCGAGGCGCGAGCGCAGGCGCAGCCCGTAGCCGAGGTTGGCCGCCAGCAGCGTCTCGCCCGAGATTTCCTGGGCGCCCGCCAGCACTACGTTGGCGAACTCCGACACGGCGAACGATGTCTTGCTGACATAGGTGTCGCTGACATTGTCGGTTATGACCTCGACCGCAAGCGAGTCGAGAACGGCCAGGGAGGCATGTTCGTTCATGGCTATGTCGACTTCAGAAACCGTACCAACAACCTGTTGACCTCATCGGCTTTCTCCTGCTGCACCCAGTGGCCGGCACCCTCGATCAGGTGGATCTCCTTCATGTTCGTGCAGGCGGTCTTCTGCATCCTCTCGATGGCACCCGGAGTCTGGTAGATGCCCCAGTCGCTCCTGCCCGAGATGAAGGTCGAGGGCACGTCGATGGTGCGGCCGGTGAAGACTTCCAGCTCTGCGGTCACCTTGCCGCCGGTGCGCACGCGATACCAGTTGAGCCCGCCCTGGAAGCCGGTGCGCCGGTATTCGTCGCTGTACACTTTCAGCTCGCGGTCGGGCAGCCACGTGTTGGCCGCGATCTCCGCCGCTCCGGGCATCTCCTTGGCTACCGTCTCGGCCATGCCGTCGGCCTGGTCCATGATGTAATAGGTCGGCATCTTGGCGAGTTCTTCGGCGATCCAGCCTTTCAGCTCGAACGGCTTGTTGGCCTTCCAGTCAGCGCTCTTGTGGTGGTAGTAGGCGCGCAGGAAGTCATGCACGCCCTGCCGCGCCTTCCACATGTTCTCGTTGGCCGGCCGCGTCGAGTAGTACCATTGGTAATGCTTGCGTGGCCGGGGAAGGGTCGCGAGCGCGGCATGGATGTCCGGCGCCTTGGCGGCCGGTGGCTTGCCCGCCGTGTCGAACGGCACCGCGGGCAAGCCGCCGAACGGCGCGCTCATCAGCACCATGCGCTTGAAGATGTCGGGTCGCACCAACGCGGCATAGGCCGCGACCGAAGCACCGAAATCGTGACCGACGACCGCCTCCGCCGTGCGATGACCGAGCGCGAACAGCACGCCGATCGAATCGCGCAGCAGGTTCATGAAGCGAAAGCCTGCGAGGTCGCCGTCATAGTCGGAGTCCCAGCCGGTGGTGCGGCCGTAGCCGCGATGATCGGGCGCGATCGCGTGGTAGCCCGCGGCGGCGAGCGTCGGCAGGACCTTGCGCCAACTATAGGCGAGCTCGGGGAAGCCGTGCAGCAGCAGGATGGCCGGTCGGCCTTTTCCCTCGTGGCCCGCCTCGAGCACATGG
>JABCYT010000560.1 GCA_013290035.1 Alphaproteobacteria bacterium | reverse complement strand
CACCGGCGGCGCGCGGGGCATCGGCCGGGGCTGCGCCCTCGAACTGGCGACGCGCGACTACGACATCGCGCTGGTCGACCTGCTCGAGCCCGAGATGAAGCGCACCGCGGGCGAGATCGAGGCGCTGGGCCGCAAGGCGCTCGCCTACCAGGCCGACGTCGCCTCGTTCGCGCGTGCCCACGAGGTCGTCGAGGATGTCGCCAGGCAATGGGACGTCGTCGATTTCCTGCTGAACGATGCCGGCGCGTCCAATGCCAAGGGCATCCTGGAGATCAAGGAGGAGGAATTCGACCGCACCATCGCGGTCAACCTGAAAAGCTGCTTCAACTACATCCATGCCGCGGCACCGGTCATGCTGAACCAGGAGACGGGCGGGCGCATCGTCAGCATGTCGTCGCTGAACGCGCTGAGCGGCGGCGTGACCAGCGCCGTCAGCAAGCACTCCTACGCCGCCGCCAAGGCCGGCATCCTGGGCCTCACCCGGTCGCTGGCCAAGGAACTCGGGCCCAATATCATGATCAACGCGATCTGCCCCGGCGTGATCGAGACCGAACTGGGCAACAGCCTGACCAGGTCGCGCGGCGCGGAGATGATGAAAGGCATCATGCTCAACCGGCTGGGCAAGCCGGCCGACATCGCCCAGCTCGTGGCGTTCCTCGCCACCTCGGAGCCCTGCTTCATCACCGGCCAGCACTTCGTGATCGACGGCTTCCAGTGGTCGTGCTGATGATGGAGCTTTCTGTCGTCCTGACTTAGCGCCGAACGTCGTCGCCGCGCTTGTCGACGATCTCGTACTGCACGTCGATCACCTTGCGATCCTGACGCGCCGGCGGCCCGGCGGGCGGCGTCGACACAAAGAAGCCGCGCAGCCACTGCCTGGCCTTGATGGCCAGGATGGCGATGATGATGACAGCCGCGACGCCCGCGATCACGGCGAAGCCCAGCACCGCCAGCACGATGAAGCCCAGCAGGCCCAGGATGGCCTGCAGCCAGACCCGCGCCGGCAGTCGTGCCAGCATCTCGAGGAATTGCTTGCCGTTCACTGCGCCCACTTCTTCTCGAACTCCCACACCTCGGGGAATCCCATGAGCTCGTGCATGCCACTGAATTGCGGCACGTTCATGCCGATGCTGGTGCCCTTGTCCTTGAGGTGCTGCCAGCCCTGGCGCATCGCTTCAGCGGCCACGCTGAACCCCAGGCCTGGATAGATCGCGATGTCGAAGCCCCATTTCTTGAGACGGTCCGCCTCGACCCGCGGCGTCTTGCCGAACTCGACCATGTTGGCGAGCAGCGGCTTGCTCACTTCGCGGCCGATGCGCTCCAGCTCGGCCTCGCTCTCGGGCGATTCGACGAAGATCACGTCGGCGCCCGCCTCCTCGTAGAGCCTGGCGCGGCGCAGCGCCTCGTCGAGCCCGAGCGCGGTACGCGCGTCGGTGCGCGCCACGATCATCGTCTCGGGATGCCGCCGCGCCTCGGCGGCGACCCTGATCTTGAGCGCCATGTCCTCGGCCGGCACGACGCGGCGACCCGGCGTGTGGCCGCATTTCTTGGGCATTTCCTGGTCTTCGATCTGGATCGCGGCGACGCCGGCGGCTTCGTAGCCGCGCACCGTGCGCTGCACGTTCAAAAGCCCGCCATAGCCGGTATCGGCGTCGGCAATCAGCGGCGTGCCGACGACCGAGCAGATCATCTCGGCGCGGCCCACCATGTCGGAGTAGGTCGCAAGGCCCGCATCCGGCAGGCCGAGCATCGACGCGGTGGCGCCGTAGCCCGTCATGTAGAGCGCGGGAAAGCCCATGCGGTCGGCGACCCGCGCGGAAATACCGTCATAGATGCCGGGCGCCAGAATGAACTCGCCCTTCGCCAGCCGCTCGCGCAGCACCTGCGCCTTCGCATTGCCTGTCATGTCTGAATTCTCCGACGTGTTGTCCGCGGACTATATCAGTTGCGCGGCCGCCGGTGCGCACCGCTGCCTGCGCCGCCTGCGCCGGACGGTTGCGCGCCGGCGGGCATTTCGACACGGCCCAGAACGACCGTGCAATAGCGCCCAAACGGCTGCTCGTGGCCCGACGCCGTGATCGAGGCACCGCTCAGCTTGCCGGTGAGATAGGTCTCCGACTTGCCCTGGAACGGAACCGCCACGGTGCGCGCAAATCGGACACTGTCGCCGGTGATCTGCAAGGCAATCGACAGCGTGCCACGCGACACCTGCGGCACCCACACGCCGTGGCCGTTGGTGACCATCGCGCGAAACGGCGAGGTAAAAGGCGGTGCTGCGGCGGCGTCGCGACCGGCCTGGCAATCGTAGGTGCCTTGCCATATGCCGTCTCCCGCGGCAGCGGAGCCCGATGGCGCGGGAACTGGCGGCGTGGTCGCTGCCGGCGGTGGCGCGACAGCGGTCATCTGCGGCGGTTCCGCCGGAGGCGGTGGAGGCTGAGGCGGAGGAGCTGCAGCCTTCTTCTGCTCCTCGTCGAAGTGCGAAACGGCCGGCGCGGCATCGCGCAGCAGCGCCTGGTTCTGCTCGCCGGTCAGATAGCCGGTCGGCGGCTTGTCGTGCGCCTTCTGCCAGGCGGCGATCACCTCGCGCGTGCGCGGCCTGAAAAAACCGTCGGTGCCGGCACCGCCGAAGCCCAGCGCGCCCAGCGCGACCTGCACATGCTGGCGATCGAGTGTCGTGAGCCGCAGCCCGTTCTCGGCCATCTCGGCCGCCCGCCTGTCAGCGGCCGCGTCGGCTTCCGCTTTCTGGCGAGCCTCGTCCTCCAGACGCTTCTTTTCGGCCATCTCGGCCTCGATCCTGCGCCGCGTCTCCTCCTCGATCTGCCGGCGCTGCGCGGCCTCCTGCTCGGCCTTCTCGCGGGCGGCAGCCGCGGTGCGCAGCTTCGCGAGTTCCTCCTGATCCTTCAGGCGCTGCGCTTCGGCCGCCAGCTGGGCGTCCTGCGCGGCCTTGTCGACTGCCGAAGGGCCAGGCGCCGCCGCGACTTGCGGCGTCACGCGCTTGGCGTCGACCAGCGCATAGTAGCCGCCGGCAAGCGCCATGATCGCGGCAGCGGCGGCGCCGATCCAGAGGCCGATACCGCGCCTTCGCGCCGGCGCTGCGGCCTTCTCGGCGGTCGGCTCGACGACCGCCGGTGACGGCGCTGCCGAAGGCGGCACGAGCACGACCGTGGCGTCGCCGGCGAGCGCGGCGAACTGGCCGAGGATCGGTCGCCAGCCGGCAATGGATTGCGGCCGGTCGCTGGCGCGAACCGCGAGGCCGGCATCGATGCCGGCCAACAGGCCGCGGGCAAAGTCCGGCGGCGCCTTCTTGCCGAGCGGCTCGCAGGCGTCGTCGAGCATGCGGTCGAAGGCGCTGGGCGGCGTCTGGCCGGTGATGGCGTGATAGAGCGTGGCCGAGAGACCATAGATGTCGGTCCATGGCCCCTGCTTGGCCGAGGTCATCTGTTC
>JABCYT010000559.1 GCA_013290035.1 Alphaproteobacteria bacterium | reverse complement strand
CTGATCGGCCAGGAGGTCTTCCCGGCGATCCGCGAGATCGCCAAGAGCCTCGACCTCAAGAGTCCGTTCGAATCGAATGCGCCGGTCCACATCAACTATTCGACCGACCTGAAGGCCGCCAAGGCCGCCGCGGCGGAGTGAGAGGAACGACCATGCAACTCGGTGCATCGCTGCCGGTCGGTGACATCGGCACCGGCCCGACCGTCCTGCGCGACTATGCGCAGGCAGCGGAGGGGCTGGGCTTCGATTATCTCGTCGCCCCCGACCATGTGCTGGGCGGCGATCCCGCCAAGGATTACGGCGGACGGCGCGTCGGCACCACCGCCACGGCCTATCACGATCCCTTCGTGCTGTTCGCCTTCCTGGCCGGCGTCACGCGCAAGGTGGGCTTTGCCGCCGGCGTGCTGATCCTGGCCCAACGCCAGGCGGCGCTGGTGGCCAAGCAGGCGGCCTGCCTGGATGCGCTGTGCGAGGGCCGCTTTCGCCTGGGCATCGGCGTCGGCTGGAACGAGATCGAGTTCCAGGGCCTCGGCGCGGATTTCCACAGCCGCGGCAAGCGCTCCGCGGAGCAGGTGCGCTTCATGCAGGCGCTGTGGGCCGCGCCGCATGTGAAATTCGCCGGCGAATTCCACCAGCTCGACGACGGCGGCATCAACCCGCGCCCGAAGTCGGGCAAGGTGCCGATCTGGTTCGGCGGTCATGCCGAGGCGACGTTCCGGCGCGCGGCGAAGTACGGCGACGGGTTCATGCCGCTTGCCTATCCGGCGGGCGACGAGGCGCTGAAAGCCTTCGACAAGCTGCGCACCATGATCCGCGCGGCGGGGCGAGATCCCGCCTCGGTGGGGCTCGAAGTCTGGGTGTCGCCTGGCATCGGCAAGGAGGAAGACTGGCGGCGCGAGATTTCCTTCTGGAAGAAAGCCGGCGTGACGCATGTCAACGCGCACACCAGTTACGTCAGCGCGCATCACAAGCGCATCGCCGGCAAGAGCTATGCTGACCACCTGGACGCGATCACGCGCTATCGCGCTGCTGTGGCCGACCTGCTGTAGCTCATAGTCCTCTCCCCACTCATGCTCCTCTCCCCCTTGGGGGAGAGGCTGGGTGAGGGGGTGATGCAGGAGACAGTCTTCGGGTTGACCCCCTCACCTAACCTCTCCCCCCCAAGGGGGAGAGGAATATGAAACAGGGAATAGAGGGTGAGGGCGTCGCGCCAGTCCTACTTGTCGAGCCAGAACGTGTCGAAGCGCACGCAGTCGTAGATGCCGAAATACTCGTACGGATTGTGGCCCTTCACGTAGTTGTACCAGACGTCGTTGATCTTCTCCCAGCAGATCGGCAGGACCGGCGGATCCTGCTCCATGATCATCTCGGCCTCGCGGATCACGGCCAGGCGCTTGGCCGGGTCGACCTCGGCGTCGATCTTGGGCAGCAGCGCGTTGAACTTCTCGTTTTCCCAGAAGCCATAGTTCTGCGGCCCGTCCTTCTTGTACCAGGCGTTGAAGTAGTCCGACGGATCGAGCAGCGTCGACACGACGGCGCCGACCGCGAGGTCGAAGTTGCCGGTCTTGACGTCGTCGAACCACACCGATTCGACCACGGTGCGCAGCTTGGTCTCGATATTGAGCGACTGCTGCAGCATGGCCTGGATGGCCTGTGCCCAGAGCTTGAACGAGGCGACCTCGCGGACCAGGAAGTCGAGGCCCTTGATGCCACCCGACTGGCCGGCGGCGGCGAGCAGCGCCTTGGCTTCCTTGATCGCCGCCGTCGGATCGGCCTGGTAGCCGACCCGTTTGGCGAGCTCGTCCTTGGGCGTGGCGAACTCGGAGAACGGATAGATGAACCCGCCCACCATCATCGGCGCCACGTCCTTGACCACGTCGACCAGCACCGGCTTGTCGAACACCAGATGGAGCGCGCGGCGCACCCGGGGATCGTCGAGCGGCTTCTTCTTGGCGTTCACCCAGGTGCCCTGGATGACGCTCTGGTAGAAGTTGGTCGACGACATGCCCTTGGTCTCTTTGGCCTTGCGCGCCGTCACCGGGTCGACGATGCGCCCGTAGTCGACGCGGTTGGACAGCAGCGCCGAGCCGAGCTCGGGCGAGAACGGCAGGGCGTGGTAGAACTCGATGCCGTCGAGATAGGGCAGGCCCTTGTTCCAGTAGTTGGCGTTCTTCTCCATCACCCAGACTTCGTTCTCGACCCTGCGCTTGCTCTTGAACGGTCCGGTGCCGGGGATATCGACGACGCGACGCAGGTTGTACTGGTTGTCCTCCAGCGTCTTCTTGCGGACGATGCCGTTCCAGCCGCTGGCGATCGCGCTCATGATGAAGGCGGCCGGCCGCGGTTCCGCGAGCTTGAACTGCACGGTGTACTTGTCTGGCGCGGTGATCTCGCTCACGGCGGCGAACAGGGTGCTGCGCGGGATGCTGATCCCTGCCGGCGGCTTGGCGATCCGGTCGAAGGTCGCCTTGACGTCTTCCGACGTGAGCTCGGCGCCGTCGTGGAACTGCACGTCCTTGCGCAGGTGGAAGGTATAGGTCTTGCCGTCCTTGGCGATCTCCCAGCTATGGGCGAGATCGGGAATGATGGTCTTGCCGCTGTCCCGGGGATCGCGCCGGATCAGGTTGTCGAACATGCAACCCTGGCTGCCCAGGCTGTTGATGGTGCCGGACTGATGGAAGTCGAAGTGCGGCGGCCGCATGGTGATGGCGTATTTCAGCACACCACCCGACTTGGGATTGGGCTCCGGCGCCGCGAGCTGGAACTTCGAGCCGTCGAACTCGTTGGGCACGCCCTGCGCCAGGGCGACATGCCAGGGAAAGGCCAACGCCCCACCCGCGGCGGCGGCGCCCTTGACGAATTCACGACGATTTACGCGGGAACGCCCGGACTCGTGGTCTTGCATCGCGCTTCCTCCCTTTTGGCCTTTTCCTTATCGAGCACTGTGTGCTCTGATGGCTGGCCTTCTTCCCCGTAGGCCAAAAGTAACACGACAATTCTCAGGGAGTCACTTGCTTGAATCCTCGCGATCCGGGGCCGCGCGCCGTCGGTGAGCCGGCTGTGGTGCCGGCGCCGACGATTCTGCAAATCGACGATCTCCAGACGCACTTCTTCACGGCGATCGGCACGGTGCGCGCCGTCGACGGCGTGTCCTACGCGCTGAAGAGCGGCGAGACCTTGGGCGTCGTGGGCGAATCGGGCTGCGGCAAGAGCGTGACGGCGCTTTCCATCCTGCGCCTGATCGCCGAGCCACCGGGCCGCATCGTCGGCGGCGCGATCCGCTTCGAGGGCAGGAACCTGCTCGAGCTCAGCGAGAGCGAGATGGAGCGCATCCGCGGCAACGACATCTCGATGATCTTCCAGGAGCCGATGACCTCGCTCAATCCATTGTACACGGTTGGCCGGCAGATCAGCGAGGCGATCGCGCTGCATGAGGGCCTGTCG
>JABCYT010000558.1 GCA_013290035.1 Alphaproteobacteria bacterium | reverse complement strand
GAACGGCTTCAGCCCGACCACGACCAGGGCACGGTTGGACATGTTCAGACCATCGAGCAGGCTGTAGCCGGTGACGGTGAACATGCTCTGCATCCAGGGCTTGCCCTGGACCGTCTTCTCGACCTCCTCGACCGCGGCCGCCGTGCGGTTGGTCGAGGCGGAGTCGGGTAGCTGCACCTCGGCCATGAAAGCGCCCTGGTCCTCGTCGGGCAGGAACCCCGAGGGCACCAGGCTGCCGATGCCGCCGGTCGCCAGCACGAAGCCGCCGACCAGGATGAGTGCCAGGAAGGTGCGCCGCGCGATCGGCGTCACCAGGCGGACATAGCCGTCACGGCTCTTGTCGATGCCGTTCTGCAGCCAGGCCATGACGCCGCGCGGCTTCTTGCGATGGCGCAGGATCAGCGAGCAGAGAGCCGGCGACAGCGACAGCGCATTGATCGCCGAGATCACCATCGAAACCGATACCGCCACGGCGAACTGTTTGTAGAGTTGGCCGGTGATGCCCGGGATGAACGCCGTCGGGATGAAAACCGAGAGCAGCACAAGGGTGATGGCGATGATCGGCGCGGTGACCTGGCCCATCGCCTTCTCGGTGGCCTGGGCGGGCGTGAGGTCTGGCTCGTGCTCGAGGATGTGCTCGACCGCCTCGACCACGACGATGGCGTCGTCGACCACAATGCCGATCGCCAGCACCAGGGCCAGCAGCGAGATGGTGTTGGCCGAAAAGCCCAGAGCCAGCATGACGGCGAAGGTGCCGATCAGCGCCACCGGCACCGCGATGATGGGAATGAGCGTGGCCCGCAGGTTCCCCAGGAAGATGAAGACCACGATCGCCACCAGCACGAAGGCCTCGATCAGCGTGTGGATCACGCTCTCGATCGTGGCCTCGACGAACACCGTGGTGTCGTACATGACGTCGTAGGCGACGTCGTCGGGAAAGCGCGACTTCAGCTCGTCCAGTGCCTTGCGCACGCCTTGCGCGGTGGCCAGCGCATTGGCGCCCGGCAACTGGTAGATCTGGATGCCGGCCGCGGGATTGCCGTTGTAGCGGCCGACCGAATCGCTGCTCTTGGCGCCGAGCTCGACGCGGGCGATGTCCTTGATGCGCACCAGGGCGCCGTCGCTCTTGGCGCGTACAACGATGTTCTCGAACTCGTCGACCGTCGTCAGGCGGCCCTGGGTGGTGATGTTGAGCTGGAAGCCGACATCGTCGAGCAGTGGTGCGGCGCCGACCAGGCCGACCGCCGCCTGCACGTTCTGCGCCTGTACCGCCTTGACCACGTCGTCGGCGGTGATGTCGAGACTCGACATGCGGTCGAGGTTGAGCCACACGCGCATCGAGTAGTCGAGCGGACCGAACAGGGAGGCGTCACCGACGCCTGGCACGCGGCGCAGCGTGTCCATCAGCGTGATGGTGGCGAAGTTGCTGAGGAACAGCCCATCGCGGCTGCCCTTGGGCGAATAGACGGCAATGACCTGCAGCAGCGCCGACGACTGCTTCTTGGTGGTCACGCCCAACCGCTGCACCTCGGGCGGCAGCAGGGCCAGCACCTGGTTGACGCGGTTGGTGACGTTGACGGTGTTGAGATCGGGATCGGAGCCGACGGCGAAGCTGACGGAGAGCGCATAGCTGCCGTCGCCGCCCGACGTCGACTTCATGTAGATCATCTTCTCGACGCCGTTGACCTGGCCTTCGATGACCTGGGCAACGCTCTCCTCGACCGCCTGGGCCGACGCGCCGGGATAGGTGGCGGTGACGCGCACCTGCGGCGGCACGATGTCGGGGAACTGCGCGACCGGCAGCACCGACATCGCCAGCACGCCGGCGATAGTGATGACTGTCGAGACGACGAAGGCCAGCCGCGGGCGGCGGATGAACAGCGACGAGATGGTCATGGCGCTACTGCTTCGGCTTGGCGGCCGCGGGTGCGACCACGCTGGGCGCCACCGTCATGCCGTCACGGATGCGCTGCTGGCCCTGCACGACGACCTTGTCGCCCGGCTTCAGCCCTTCGGTGATGACCAGCTGGCCGTTGCGCACAGTGCCGGTCTTCACCCGCTGCAGATGCACCACGTTCTTGTCGTCGACGGTGAAGAGGTAGGGGCCGGTCTGGTCGAGCGCGATGGCTTGCTGCGGCACCGTCACCACGGTCTTGGGCTTGTTGTCCTCGATGAGGACGCGGACGGTCTGGCCGTCGGTCAGCAGGTTGTCCTTGTTGTCGAAGGTGGCGCGGACGATCTGGCCGTCGGTCTTGGGATCGACCGTGATGTCGATGAAGTCGAGCTCTCCCTTCTCCTTGTAGAGGCTGCCGTCGGCCAGCTTCAGACGCACGACCGGCGGATCGCCGATGCTGGCGTTGCGCTTGGCTTCCAGGAGCTCGCGCTGGGTCACCGGAAACAGCACGCGAATGGGGCTCTCGCTCACCACCGTGGCCAGCACCCCCGAGTCGGGACTGACCAGGTTGCCCGGCGAAACCGCGGCGCGGCCGATGCGACCCTCGATCGGCGACTTGATCTCGGTGTAGGACAGCTGGATCTCGGCGTCGCGCAACTGCGCCTTGGCGTCTTCGAGGTTCGCCTTGGCCTGGAGCTGCTCGCTCGTGCGCTGGTCGTAGGTCTGCCTGGTGCCGGTGTTGGTGCGCAGGAGCTCCGTCGCGCGCTGCAGCTGGAAATCTGCGTTGGTCAGGGCGGCCTGAGCCGAATCGCGCTGGGCGATTTTCTGGTCGACGGCGGCCTGGTAGGTCTCCGGCTCGATGGTGAACACGACCTCGTCCTTCTTCACCAGGTCGCCGTCGTCGAACTTGCGCGGCCCCAGGAAGCCCTTGACCCGGGCGCGCAGGTCGACCTTGTCGACGGCGGCGGCCCGGCCGATAAATTCGGCCTGATCGGCAATTGCCGTCAGTTCGGCGGGCTGCACCAGAACGGCCGGCGGCGGGGCGCCCTGCTGGGCCCCCGCGGGCACGCCCAGGACCGTCGCCAGCAGACACGCCGCGACGAGAGCCGATGTCCATTGACGCCGCTCACGCATTGTCTTCGTCCCCACTCGTAGTAACTTCCAGACACTGCCTTAATTCGACAAAACGGTCACGGTATTTCCGGCCGGCAACGGAGAAAGGAGTTGCGGTGCCAGTGGTGCGTTGGTTGGCTCTCGTCCTGTCGGTGGTGTTGGCGGTCGTGGCGTCGGATCTTGCTGCGCAGAATCGCAGCAGCTTCCAGAATCCCGCCGAGTACGACGCCTACATGGCGGCGCTCAATACGCGCGATGCGGAAAAGCGCGCGACGGCGATGGAAGTCTTCATCGCCTGGTATCCCACGAGCGTGCTGCGCACCGATGCCTACGAGCAGGCGATGGCCGCCTGGCACGCCGCCAACCAGCCGGCCAAGGCCGACATCATCGCCGGCAAGCTGCTGCAGGCTGATCCTGACAACGTGCGCGCGCTCGCCA
>JABCYT010000557.1 GCA_013290035.1 Alphaproteobacteria bacterium | reverse complement strand
GGTGCCCAAGCCGAGCGGTAACCGTTCGGCTTGGGCACCGAAATGTAGTCCTTGAAGCGCTGCGGCAGCACCTGGTAGCGGCCGTGCAGCAGGCCGAGCGCCTGGTAGCATTGCGCGACGTCGGCGACGATGATGCGGAAGGCCATGATGTCGGCCAGCTGCTCGAACGAGACGTTCTTGGTCTGCATCTTGCGCCAGATCGAATAGGGCGTTTTCTCGCGCCCCGAGACCTGCGCTTCCAGCCCGCCATCCTTGAGCGTCTTGATCAGCTCGGCCTCGATCTCGGGCACCAGCCGCTCGCCGCGCTCGCGCAGGTAGCCCTGGCGGGCCAGCACCGAGGCGCGGCCGTCCGGATTGAGCTCGGCGAAGGCCAGCTCCTCGAGCTCGCGCTTGACCTTCTCCATGCCGATGCGCGAGGCGAGCGGGGCGTAGAGATCCATGGTCTCGCGCGCGATGCGCCGGCGTCGCGCCGGGTCCTTGATGTGATGCAAGGTCCGCATGTTGTGCAGGCGGTCGGCGAGCTTCACCAGCAGCACCCGGATGTCCGACGACATCGCCAGCACCAGCTTGCGCAGGTTCTCGGCTTCCTTGGTGCTCTCCGACTGGACTTCCAGGCGGCTCAGCTTGGTCACGCCGTCGACCAGGCGGGCGATATTCTCACCGAACAGGCGGGCGATCTCGTCGCGCGTGGCGTCGGTGTCCTCGAGCGTGTCGTGCAGCAGGCCGGTGACGATCGAGGAGGTGTCGAGCCGCATCTCGGCCAGGATGCCGGCGACCTCGACGGGGTGGGAGAAATAGGGGTCGCCCGAGGCGCGGAGCTGGGTGCCGTGCTTCTTCAGGCCGTAGACATAGGCGCGGTTCAGCATCTCCTCGTCCGCATCCGGATCGTAGGACTGCACGCGCTCGACGAGTTCAAACTGACGAATCATGGCAATCGTCCATTATATGGGGACGATTGCCCTCACTCCACGACGTTTGACGAAGGGCAGGGCCAAACCCCGCTAAGGCAGCCTTTGGCAGCTACTCGGTGACGTCGTCTTCCTCGGCCATCGGCAGCGCCTTTGGCTGGGCGGCTTCGGCGCCGCCCTGGGCCAGCGCCGCGGCCAGTTCCTGCTCGAGCTCGGCCATCTCGTTGACCTCCTCGGGCTTGTCGATGTCGGCGTGCTTCTGCATGCCGGAGATCAGCGAATCCTTGAGCACGGCCTGGTCGAGCTTGGTCTCGGCGATCTCGCGCAGCGCCACGACCGGATTCTTGTCGCGGTCGCGGTCGACGGTGATCTGGGCACCGGCCGAAACGTCGCGCGCGCGCTGGGCGGCGAACATGACGAGCTCGAAACGGTTGGGCACCTGCAGGATGCAGTCTTCGACGGTGACGCGCGCCATGGCGACCTCTGATTTCCCGGGAGCGGGCGGTTATACGCGCCCCTGTTCAAAAGACAAGGGCCTAAAAAGCAAGCCTCCGGCACCTTCCGGCGCCTTAGAGGGGCTCGATGGTCTGGTCGGCCGGCAGGGCGGCCAGGAGAGCCTGGATCGGGGTGCCACTTGCCGGATCACGCCATGCCGGCGCCAGATCTGCCAGGGGCCGCAGCACGAACCCCCGGGTCGTCATTCGGGGGTGCGGCAGAATGGCCTGCCCTGGCCCGCCAGCTGCCGTTTCTCCGCGAAAATCCAGCAGATCCAGGTCGATCACGCGGGCCGCGTTGGCGACCGTCCGGACCCGCCCAAAGGCCCGTTCGACCTTATGGAGTACCGCCAGCAGCCGGTCGGCCGGCAGCTTTGTCACAACCTCCGCCACGGCATTGACGTACCATGGCTGATCGGAAGCCGGCACCGGGGCCGTGCGGTACCAGGGCGAGACCCGAACCACCGCAACGCCTCGGCGACCCAGTTCCGCGAAGGCTGCTTCCAGCGTCGGGCGGGGCGCGCCATGGATCGGATGGGGCAAATTCGCGCCGGCACCTATGAAAATCGAGCCTTGCCCAGTATTTTCCACCAGCAAATACCTCCAACCCCTTGTGATCAATGAGATAATGGCCTAGAGTTAACGCGTGGTAGGAAGGGTGTGGGTTACCTTGCTCCCGCGGTTACATAATTTTTTCGCTCCCTCTGCGCATATTCTTCAAAAGGATAACCGCCATGAAAGGCAATTTTTACGAAAACGAGCGAGTGGCTCTCTTCATCGACGGCGCCAACCTCTATTCCGCGGCCCGCGCCCTGGGCTTCGACATAGACTACCGCCGTCTTCTTAAAGTCTTTCGCGAGAAAGGCCGGCTGGTCCGCGCCTACTACTACACGGCGCTGGTCGAGGATCAGGAATACTCGCCGATCCGCCCGCTGATCGATTGGCTCGACTACAACGGCTACACCATGGTCACCAAGCCGACCAAGGAATTCACCGACGCCATGGGCCGCCGCAAGATCAAGGGCAATATGGACATCGAGCTCGCCATAGACGTGCTCGAGATGGCCGAGCATCTGGACCACGTGATCCTGTTTTCCGGCGACGGCGACTTCCGCCGCCTCGTCGAGGCCGTGCAGCGCCGCGGATTGCGCGTCTCGGTCGTCAGCACCATCAAGTCCTCGCCGCCGATGGTGGCCGATGAGCTCCGCCGTCAGGCCGACGACTTCATCGAGCTCTCCGAGCTGGCGCCGCTGATCGCGCGCAGCCCGTCGGAGCGCACCCCACGCCCGGCCGTCGCCGCCCAATTCGCCCAGCGCGACCAGGACGGCGAGCTCGACGATGCGCCCTCCGAAGCGCTGATGCGGTCGGCCTAGTCCCACCGCTCCAGTGGCTGCGCAGCGTTTCGAAGAGCCATCGCTCGACTGTCCGCGCTGCCCAAGGCTCGTCGCGTTCCGGCGCGAGCTCAGAGGCCAGTATCCCGATTGGAAGAACGCGCCGGTCCGCTCGTTCGGCGACCTTGAGGCGCGCCTTCTGATCGTCGGGCTGGCGCCCGGCATGCGCGGCGCCAACCGCACCGGCCGGCCCTTCACCGGTGACTATGCCGGTGACCTCCTCTATTCGACGCTGCTGACGTTCGGCTTCGCCCAGGGCACCTATCGCGCCGATCCGAACGACGGGCTGCATCTCGTCGATTGCCGCATCGCCAACGCCGTGCGCTGCCTGCCGCCCGAGAACAAGCCGTTGCCCGTCGAGTTCACCCACTGCCGGCCGTTCCTGCAGGCCGAGCTGGCGGTGATGCCCAATCTTCGGGTCATCGTGGCTCTCGGCAAGGGCGCCCACGACCAGATCCTGCGCGCCCTGACCGTCCGGCCGGCCGGCGCCTACCCTTTCATCCACAACAGGCTGCACGCCTTGCCGACCGGCCTGGCGCTGGCCGACAGCTATCATTGCTCACGCTACAACACGAACACCGGGCGGCTGACGACCGAGATGTTCCATGCGGTGTTTGCGACGGTCCGCGACGCCCTGGAAGGCTAGGCCTTCAGCTC
>JABCYT010000556.1 GCA_013290035.1 Alphaproteobacteria bacterium | reverse complement strand
CCTGGACCTGACCGTCCTCGGCGGCGGACGCCAGCGTGGCGTGCGGCTCGATATAGCCCTGGTGCACGGCCTGCGTGGTGTAGTCCTTCTCGATCACCACGTCGGCCTGGGCGAAGCCCGCCTTGGCATCGCCCTTCTTGAACTCGATGCGCTTGGCGATGTTCGACGGCTTGGTGGCCGGCGGATTGGCGCCCTCGGTCAGGAGATGATCGTGCAGGATCGGCGCGCCGGGCTTCATCGCATCGGCGACGTCGATGACGTGCGGCAGCACCTTGTAGTCGACCTTGATCAGCGCCAGCGCCTGCTTGGCGATCGCCTCCGACACCGCCGCGACGGCGGCAACCGGATGGCCCTCATAGAGCGCCTTCTCGCGCGCCATGATGTTGCGCGTGATGTCGCGCATGTTCACCTGCATCTCGCCGGTCGGCACGATGAGGTTGGGCTGGTCGGGGAAATCCTCGGCGGTGATCACCGCCTTCACGCCGTTCAGCGCCAGGGCCTTGGACGTGTCGATCGACTTGATGACGGCGTGGGCGTGCGGGCTTCGGAGCACCTTGCCGATCAGCTGGCCGGGCAGGCTGAAGTCGGCGCCGAAGCGGGCGCGGCCGGTCACCTTGTCGGCGCCGTCTGGACGATCGGGACGCGAGCCGATCCACTTGTACTTGCCGGTGGTGTTGGGGGCGTGGCTCATCGGGCGGACTCCCTCATTTCGGCGGCCACTTCGAGGACCGCGGTGACGATCTTGTCGTAACCCGTGCAGCGGCAGAGGTTGCCCGCCAGCCAGTAGCGGACCTCCGTCTCGGTCGGGTTGGGTGTCTTCTCCAGGAGCGCCTTGGAGGCGATCAGGAAGCCCGGCGTGCAGATGCCACACTGAAGCGCGGCCATCTCGACGAACTTCTTCTGCAGCGGATGCAGCCGGTCACCCTTGGCGAGGCCCTCGATGGTCTCGATCTTCATGCCTTCGGTCTCGGGTCCGAGCACCAGGCAGGAGCAAACCAGGCGGCCGTTGACCATGACGCTGCAGGCGCCGCAGTCACCCGAGCCGCAGCCTTCCTTGCTGCCGGTGAGCCCGAGATTGTCGCGCAAGACATCGAGCAGGGTCTGGTTGGCGTCACACAGGAACTCGGTCGGCGCGCCGTTGATGGTGGTGTTGACGTGGATCTTGGCCATGGTACTTGCGATTCCTCCTAAACCGGACCCATTAGAGGGGCCCATTAAACCGGGCGGTGTCCGCGGTGTTCGATGCCGTTGATGCGATCGCGCGCGATCATGGCGGTGCGCTTGAGCAGCACGCCGGCGATCTTGGTGCGATACTTGATGGTGCCGCGCTTGTCGTCGATCGGCTTGCAGGCGGCCGAGCAGGCGGCCGCCGCGGCGTCGAGCGCCGCATCGTCCAGCTTGGAGCCGATCAGCGCCTTGGCCGCCTTGTCGACCAGCAGCACGGTGGGCGCCACGGCACCGAGGCCGACACGGGCGTCGGTGACGGTGCCGCCCTTCATGGTGAGCGAGATGCCGACGCCCACGACAGCGATGTCCATCTCGGTGCGCGGAATCAGGCGCAGGTAGGCGTCCGACGAACCCTTGGGCCGCTTGGGCAGCGCCAAGCTGACCACGATCTCGCCCGGCTTCAGCGTGGTCTTGCCGGGACCGGCGAGGAACTTCTCGACCGGCACCGAGCGCTTGCCCTTGGGGCCCGCGATGTTGACCACGCAGCCCGCGGCAACCAGGGCCGGCACGCTGTCAGCGGCCGGCGAGGCGTTGCACAGGTTGCCGCCCGCCGAGGCGCGGCCCTGGATCTGGGTGGAGCCGATCAGGTTGCAGGCCTCGATCACGCCCGGCCAGGCCTTGCGCAGCTTCTTGTGCTCGCCGAGTACGGCGGCCGGCGTGGCGGCGCCGATGGTGAAGGCGCCGTTCTTCTCGACGACGCTCACCATCTCGGAGATCTTCTTGACGTCGACAATCACCCCGGGGGTGCGGGCGCCGGACTTCATCTGGACCAGAAGGTCGGTGCCTCCGGCCAGGATGTAGCCCTTACCTTTGGCGGCGAGCATCATGCCGGCCGCCTCGCGAACGGTTTTCGCGACCTTGTACTGGACGTCGCTCATGCGCCGATTCCCCTCTACTTCTCATTGCTAACAAACCCATCCAAGCGGACTATACGGCCAAGGGCAAGCGGAAGGGAGGTTTCGTTGTTCCGCATCGGGGAAACGCGGCATTTGCGCCTGAATCCGGCGCCGCCGGGGGCTCGCCCCTGAATTCACCGTGACGATGCGCGGATTGCTCCCCTCCGTGAAGCTCGCCAAAAGCACGGTTCAGCAAGAATGCCGGTAGCGCCCACCGTTGGCGTGGTCATCGCCAATCACAACAACAGCGACTTCGTCGGAAAGGCCATCGAATCGGTGGCGCGGCAGACCGTCCGGGACATCCGCGCGGTCGTCGTCGACGATGCCTCGACCGACCGCTCCGACGAGACGATCCGGACGTGCCTCGCGCGGCTGGGCGACGCCCGATTTCGTTACATCAAGCTCGAGTCGAACGTCGGCCAAGGCGGCGCGATTCGGCGCGGCCTGGCGGAGCTGGACACGCCGTTCGTCTGCTTCCTCGATTCGGACGACCTGTGGTACGACGACTTCATCGCCCGACATATCGCCGCGCACATGAACGCCGACATTCCGGTCGCGCTCACCTACTGCGATTCGCACATCATCGATGCCGACGACCGGATGCTCGCTGGAACCGCGTGGTGGTTCGATGCCATCCCGACCGAAACGTCGCCGCGACAGATCGATGCGGCACTGATCCCGACGATCGATCCGCAAACCGGCGAGATTGCGTGGCCCGCCAACGGCCAGATCACCTTCCATCCCCACTGGACGCCGGACGGCGCCACGAACAGCACGGCGAGCATGATGTTCCGCCGAGCCTTCGTCGACCTCGTGCTCGTGCCGCCGAACGAGGATCTCAGGCTCTACGTCGATTTCTACCTGTCGACCTTCGCCATGCTCCTCACCGGCGTCATTGCGGTCCACGAGGCGCTCTATGCCTATCGCATGCACGGCCGGAACAAGCATTCCAACGCGACCGTCATGGGCGGCAAGTACAATTCTTCGACACGACCCTGGGAGTCCATCCGCACGCCCACCTTGAAGTTGATCCGCACGGTCCTGGAAAGCGAGGCCGAGGCGTTCCGCATAGCCTTCGGCGAGGCGCGTCACGGCGAGGCCATGGCGCTGATCGCAGGCGAGATCGACGAGCCACCACCGCCGCCGCCAGCCGAACCGCCGAAGCCCAGCCGAAGCGGCGTGCTGGGGAGGCTGTTCGGCAAGATAGACCCGTCGCCGGACGACCCGCCTTCCCGGTGAGTGCGCCGGCCCCATCGCGCGCTGTGTTCGCGGGCGTGGCGCGAGACTGCGCGATCCACCTGCCCGGCGTGCTGGCAACCCTTGGCCGCTTTG
>JABCYT010000555.1 GCA_013290035.1 Alphaproteobacteria bacterium | reverse complement strand
AGGGGGTGATGCAGGAGCAGCCTTCGATTACCCCCTCACCTAACCTCTCCCCCAAGGGGGAGAGGAACATGAGGGGGATAAGGGACTAGCTAATCCACAGATTGGGCATCTCGCGGTTGGTGTAACCCGAGACGAATGGACTGGACTGGCCGCTGGCCAGGTCGAACGTGTGGCGGCGGATGACGCCGATATTGCCGCCATAGACGTGGATGCTGAGCGAGCCGCGGTCGCAGAGCGTGTTCGTCACCTGGTGGATGTCGCCCTCGGCCGGCAACAGCACTTCGACATCGCCCGGCGCCAGGACGGCGCGCCCGCCCTTCGCCAACGTGCCGTTCGCCGGGTCGCGCACGAAGCGCTGCGAGGTCTCCGAGCCGCGCAGCACGCCGACCAGGCCCCACGTCTGATGATCGTGCACCGGCGTGCAGGCCGACGGCGCCCACACGAAGCTCACGACGCAGAAGCGTTCGAAGGGATCGCACCACAACAGGTTCTGCGCATAGCCGTGCGGCGGGCATTCGGCCATCGACTCGGGCAGCCAGTCGTCGTGCGTCACGAGGTCGGCCAGCAGGGTGCGGCCGACCTCGACGATGGCCGACTCGTCGCGATCCTGCCAGGCGCCGCCGACCAGCGACGTCATGTCGGCAACAAAGCGGCGCAGGCGGGCGATGCTCATCATCTGTCCTTAACGTTGCGCATCCTGGCGGTGCAGCCGTCCTGGCCATTCGAGAATCGGCTGATCGGCCGTCAGCAATACTGCGTCTTCGACCAGCGCTGTCGCCACGATGATGCGATCACAAGGGTCACGATGTAGATTTTCGAGGTCAGCAGCGCGCATCGCAATTTCCGCCGACAGAGGGATCTCGCGCATACCCAACGACAAGATACGCACCCGCCAATCGCGAACACTCGGCGGCCCTGCGACGCGGCCACGCAGCAATGCACGGCCAACCTCGTAGAAGACGATCGTCGGAACGGCGATCTCACCCGCGGCGAGCGCGGCGTCGCAACTTCGTCTTGCTGCCCTTCCGAGCCTTGGCACGTCCTCCGTCATCCATAGGACGGTGTGTGTATCGAGCAGGAGTGTCATCGAATTGTCCGGTGATATTCCGCCATTCACGATCTTCGTCGTATTCGTCGTCAATTGGTCCGACGATGTCGCCGATGATCTTGAAGGTACCCTTCGTGGCGCCGATGAGCGTCTTGGGCTTTTCGCGCACGGCGATAACCTGCACCTTCGCCTTGCCGCGCTTGGTGATGGTGATGGGCTGGCCGCTCTCGGCGACCTCGTCGATCAGGGCAAGGCACTTCGCCTTGAAGGCGGCGGCGTTGATCTTCCTGTCCATGGTCCGGTTCCTATGTGACCATATGATATGGTCACATAGTCGGCAGGGTCAACGCCCGGTGTCCTGCGGCGTGTAGCGCGGCCATTCGTGGGCGGCGATCTGGTCGAGCGAAGGCGTCGGCTGGCCGAGGCGGATCTGGTACATCCAGTAGTTGGCCAGCACGCGCTGCACGAAGTCGCGCGTCTCGTTGAGCGGGATCGAGGCGACGTAGAGCAAGGGATCCTGCGAGGCGTTGAGCGAATTGTCCCAGCGCGTGACGTTGCCCGGCCCGCCATTGTAGCCGGCCGCGGTGCGCACCAGGTTGTTGTCGACCTCGCTCAGCAGCGAGCCGATATAGGCCTGTCCCAGCGCGATGTTGGTCGGCGGATCGTAAAAATTGCCGCCGACCTGGTCGGGCGAGTAGCCGCGGACGACGAGCCGCGCGGTGCCCGGCATGAGCTGCATCAGGCCCATGGCGCCGACATAGGAGCGCGCCTTGGGATTGAACGCCGATTCCTGGCGCATGAAGCCCCAGAGCAGCGCGCGGTCCACCGAATAGCCGCCGGCGGGCTGCCACGGCGGCAATGGATAGACCGCGCCGTCAAAGCCCTTGATGTTGTGCCGCTGGTCCCAGTTGGCGTTGCCGACCTTGGCCGACAGGCTGGGCAGCGAGGCCTTCTGGGCGACCGCGAGGATGGCTTCGATGAAGCGCGGATCGGCGTCGATCGACGCGGCGTAGAGCTCGCGCTCGGCCGCGGTCGCGGCGCCCAACTGCAGCAGGGCGAGCGCGCGGCGGCCGACGCGGTCGCTGCGCATCATGTCTGCCCGCGCGCGATCGAGCGCGGGCACGTTCCAGTCCGGCTCGATCCGCATGCCCAGCGCCTTCTGGGCGATCAGGCCGTAGAAGGTGCGGCCGTGCAGCGCCGCGCGCTTGAGGTAGGGCGCGAATTTCTGCGGATTGCCGGCCAAGAGGTTGGCGCGCGCCGCCCAGAACGACCCGGCCGACAGCGTCCAGGACGAGGCCTGGTCGGGCGCGGCATCGGCCACCATCTCGAAGCGGTGCGCCGAATCGGCCATGTTGCCGTGGACGAAACCCGAGAGGGCCGCGTTCCAGTTGGCGTCGGGCGGCAGGCCGACATCGACCGGCAACTGCACGCCGCGCTGCGAATCGGCCTCGAGCGCGCGGGTGCGGACGCGGCCGCGCCACAGCTCGACCTCCTGCGGCCCCAGGATCTCGGCCGTCGACTTCTGGTCGAGCAGGGCGAAGGCCGCGTTGAAGCCGCCATCGTCGGCCATGCCCTGCAGCCGCGCCCGCAGCTCGGCGGCGCGGCCGGCGTCGGCGCCGCTGACGGTGCGGGCGGCGGCGAAGCTGGGCGAGGACGGCGCCTGGCTGACGAAGCTCGACGGCGTCAGCTCGGGCGAACCGGGCGTGCGGCGGGCGAGCGCCAGCCGGTAGATCGCCGGCGCATCGGGATGGTCGTTATACTCCTGCAGCCAGGCGGCGAGATCCTCGAAGCGCACGGGATGCCCCGGGCTCAGCAGGCGCTGGGCGCCGACATAACCCATCAGGGTCTTGTCCTTGAGCTGGGCGATGTCGGCGTCGGCCTGAGCGTACTGGCCGGACGCCTGCGCCTGGAAGATGCGGCGGTAGGTCTCGCGGGCATCCGCGTCGAGCACCGTCGGCAGGTCGGGGACCACGGCAATCTCATCGAGCTCGATCACCGGGGGCGGCGGCACGTAGACCGGGCGGCGCGGAATGATGGTGGGGTGAGGCCGGGCCACCGGGTGGGCCGGCGCCGGTCGGGCGGCCGCCGCGGCCGTCTTGGTGGCCGGAGCCGGCTTGGCCGGCGGCTTGCTCACGGTCTGCGCCAAGGCCGATGCGGCCAGCAGCGTCGCTGCCCCCAGCAGGACGACCGGAATGAGGTGCTTCATGTTCCCACCGTAGGTCGATAGCCGGAGAGCGACAAGTAGGGGGGCGACAAGTAGGGGCGACAAGCGCCACGACCGCCAAGGCCCGCTATACTGCGCCCACGGAGGATCCCATGAACCAGCATCAAGAGCGCACCGCGGCTATCCGGCATCTGGTCGACGAGGCCCGCAGGATCGAGCAGAACGGCGTCAACCATGCGACCCTGGAGA
>JABCYT010000554.1 GCA_013290035.1 Alphaproteobacteria bacterium | reverse complement strand
GCGCAAGCATCTTGATCAGGTGGCCGACCAGTATCGCAGATCGCTTGAACGGCCGCACTGCGCCTGGTTCGGCTACAACCTGTCCGACTTCGCACAATCGACCTTGGCGCGCGTGCTGTGCATGCAGGGATATCTGGATCAGGCGCGCAACCTGGCGCAGGCCTGCATCGACCGTACGCAGTTGGCGCGTCAGAAGGTCGGACTGTCTTTCTCGCTGGCCGAGGCCGCCTGTCCGATCGCGCTCATGCTCGATGATATGGAAGCAGCCTCAAGACACGTAGCGCTTCTCGTCAACGTCACCGCTGAACTTGATCTGACCTACTGGAAAACCGTGGCGGGCTGCCTGCAAGGCGTGTTGCTGGTCAAGCAGGGGAACTTCGATGCTGGCCTCGCTGCTCTGCGTGCTTCACTCGAGGTTTGCGATGAATTTGGCGGAACGAGCCGTTATCCGATGTATCTCGGCGCGGTCTCGAAGGCACTGTCCGAACTTGGGCAGATGAAGGAGGCACGAGACGTCCTTGACCAGGCGCTGGCCAGGGCGGATCGCGACGGCGAGGAATGGTGTGTAGCCGATCTTCTTTGCTCAAAGGGCGAGCTGGCCGAACGAGAGTCCGGTCCATCTTCTCTTCTCGAGGCTGAGCGTTGCTTTAGTAAAGCTTACACGACGGCCCGACAGCAAGGTGCTCGCCTCTGGGAATTGCGCAGCGCGCGGCATCTTGCTCGCCTGCGTGTCGGTCAGAAGCGTCCGGAGGATGCATGGGACATCCTGGCCCCGGCATATGGCCAGTTTGTTGAGGGGTTCGAGACGGCCGACCTCCGCGCCGCAAAGTCGATGCTCGAATCGCTTTCGGAGACCGGGCCGCCATCACCAGGAAGCCCGTAGTCAAGCTCCAACGCATCCGACATCAGGCGCTAAGCGGTCAAGCGCATCTTCTCGAAGCTCGCCTCCAGCACGCGAACTGAGGCTGTTGTGTCGGGGCGGTCTCGATAGGTGCACTCAATCCCCATCCCCCGTCGGCGCACCACGCCGCCCCCATTCGGGGGATCGCGCCACATTCGATTTTGTCCGATCTCTATGCGCGACAGGCAACCCCCGGAACGGAAGGACGAACAATGGCAACGACTGCGACAGCATCTTCCGCGGCAGTGGTGGCAAGGCCAAAGAACACGCCGAAGCAGCTCCCGGCGCCAAACAGCGACTTCTACCAACTGGTCGATGTCTTGAACGCCGACGAGCTGGCGACCGTCAAGAAGGTGCGGACCTACATGGAGAGCAAGGTCCAGCCGATCATCAACAAGTACTGGTCCGACGATGCCTTCCCCTTCGAGCTCCTGCCGTCGTTCAAGGAGTTGCAGCTGGGTGGGTTGGGCTTCGAGGGTTACGGTTGCGCGGGCGGCAGCCAGAAGCTGTTCGGCTTCGTCGCCATGGAGCTCGCTCGCGTCGACGCCTCGTTCGGCACCTTCTTCGGCGTGCACAGCGGCCTGGCGATGGGCTCGATCTATCTCGACGGCTCGGAGGAGCAGAAGCAGAAGTGGCTGCCGCCGATGGCGCGCTTCGAGAAGATCGGCTGCTTCGGCTTGACCGAGCCCCTGGTCGGCTCGGGAACCGGAGGTGGTCTGCTGACCACGGCCAAGCGCGACGGCGACACCTGGGTGCTCAACGGCCAGAAGCGCTGGATCGGCAACGCCACGTGGTGCGACGTCTCGATCATCTGGGCGCGCGATGTCGCCGACAACCAGGTCAAGGGTTTCATCGTCGAGAACAAGACGACGCCCGGCTTCAGCGTCGAGAAGATCGAGCACAAGATCGCCCTCAAGGTCGTCCAGAACGGCCAGATCACGCTGAAGGACGTGCGGGTCCCGGAAGCTAATCGTCTGCAGGGCGGCAATTCTTTCCGCGACACGGCGCGCGTGCTGCGCATGACGCGCTACATGGTCGGTTGGGCCTCGACCGGCGTCCAGATGGGCGCGTTCGAGGCCACGCTCAAGTACACCCAGGAGCGGTTGCAGTTCGGCAAGCCGATCGCTTCCTTCCAGATGGTACAGGATCTGCTGGCAAAGATGCTCGCCAACGTGACGGCCTGCCAGTGCCTGATGGTGCGGCTGGCGCAGATGGATGACGCGGGCAAGCTCGGCGACCAACACGCGGCTCTGGCGAAGGCTTTCTGCACCGCCAAGTCGCGCGAGACCGTTTCCTGGGGCCGCGAGCTCTTGGGCGGCAACGGCATCGTCGCCGACTACAACGTCGCGCGCTTCTTCGCCGACGCCGAGGCACTCTACTCGTACGAAGGCACGTATCAGATGCAGAATCTGATCGTCGGCAAAGCCATCACCGGGCTCGGTGCCTTCGTATGAGCGAGGGCGAGCCGGTGGTCCCCCCACACCCCTGCCTGGCTCGCCCTCTTCTTCTTCAAGGGAGCAACGACATGTCTGCGGCAGCACAGGCGGGCTTGGCGCTCGCAAACGTCCTCTATGAGAAAAGGAGCGGCATCGCCTATGTCACGGTCAATCGCCCGAAGGTCCTCAACGCCCTCAACACCCCGACGTGGGCGGACCTCAGGCAGGCCTTCGAGGATGCCCGGGACGATGCGTTGGTGCGCGGCGTCATCCTGACGGGCGCCGGCGACAAGGCATTCATTGCCGGCGCCGACATCGGCGAGCTCGCGAACGTGTCGGCCTTCGCGGCCGAGCAGGCCAGCCGTTTCGGGCAGAGCGTGCTCGATCTCATCGAGAATCTCGGCAAGCCGGTGATCGCAGCGGTCAACGGCTTTGCGCTGGGCGGTGGCTGCGAGACGGCCATGGCCTGCACGCTGAGGATCGCGGTCGAGGCGGCCAAATTCGGCCAGCCCGAGGTCACCCTGGGACTCGTCCCGGGCGGCGGCGGCACGCAACGGCTGCCGCGCCTCGTGGGCAAGGGGCGTGCCCTGCGGCTTATCCTGTCCGGCGAGATGATCGGCGCCCAGGAGGCTCATCGCATCGGCCTGGTCGACGAGGTCGTGCCGGCGACCGATCTCATCGCCAGCGCCGAAGCCATCCTGAGGAAGATCGCCGCCAACGCGCCCATCGCCGTGAAGTTCGCGCTCGAGGCGGCGAACAAGGGCATGGAGACGAGCCAAAGCGAGGGCCTGCTGCTCGAGGCCTCCTACTTCGGCCTGTGCGCCGCGACCGACGACAAGAAGGAGGGCACGACCGCTTTCCTCGAGAAGCGGGCGCCACAATTCAACGGACGATAACGACGATTCTGAAAGGACAGCCATGTCAGGCGACAACATTTTTTCCGGACTGAAGGTGGTGGACCTGGCGAGCTTCATTGCCGCCCCGAGCGCCGCGGTGATCCTGTCCGACTTCGGCGCCGAGGTCGTCAAGGTCGAGCCGCCCAGCGGCGATTACTGGCGGCACGCGAACAAGATTCCACCGCAGCCGCAGGCGGAGGATGCCTACCAATGGCATCTCACCAATCGCAACAAG
>JABCYT010000553.1 GCA_013290035.1 Alphaproteobacteria bacterium | reverse complement strand
GGCCGGCACGGTGGCGCATTCGTCGAGCATGCGCGCCACCGAGGCGTAGGAGCCGACCAGCGTGCCCATGTTGAAGTTGATGGCGCCTTCGGGGGCGGAGATGCGCTTGGCGGTGCCGTCGTCGGCAGCGTTGGGGTCGGCGTTGGCCTCGCCTGCCATCCAGGCCAGCGCCCCCATGTCGGCGCCTTCGTTGTAGTGCTTCCACTTGGCCATGGCGGCCTCGTCGGTCTCGTCGGCGATCACCATCATCAGCACGTAGTTGCCGACGTCGCGGCCGGTCTTCGCCGCGGCCTCCGCCATCGCCTCGTTGGTCGGAGCATGCGCCGTCGGCGTGTTGACGCCCTTGCCCAGGGTGAAGTTGTAGTTGCCGTAGGTCGCCCCGAACTCCATGCCGCGCGGGCTCTGGCCGGCGCAGACGATCTTCATGTCGGTCTGCGGCCGCGGGCTCAACTTGCAATCCAACATCTGGAAATACTCGCCCTTGAAGTCGGACGAACCCTTCTCCCAGAGCTCGCGCAGGATGGTGACGTACTCGGTGCTGTAGTCGTAGCGTTTGGCGAAGTGCGCCTCGCCCGGCCACAGGCCCATCTGCTCGTACTCCATCTTGGCCCAGCCCGAGACGATGTTGATGCCGAAGCGGCCGCCCGAGATCGAATCGATGGTCGACGCCATGCGCGCCACGATCGGCGGCGGCAGGGTCAGCACAGCCACCGAGGCATAGAGCTGGATGCGCTCGGTGACCGCGGCCAGGCCTGCCATCAGGGTGAAAGATTCGAGATTGTGGTCCCAGAACTCGCTCTTGCCGCCGAAACCGCGCAGCTTGATCATCGACAGGGCGAAATCGAGCCCGTAATGCTCGGCCTTCTGCACGATCTGCTTGTTGAGCTCGAAGGTCGGCATATATTGCGGCGACGTCGTGGAAATCAGCCAGCCGTTGTTCCCGATCGGAATGAACACGCCGATATCCATATGAAGCTCCTGCGCCAACGGTGATATCAGGCCGGAGCAAGCGACGTGCCAACCCGCCTTTCGGCGGCGACTTTTCTAGTGCTGGGTCCGCGGAACCTTGAGCCGCAGGCCGTCGAGCGCGGCGCTGACCTTGATCTGGCAGGACAGGCGCGAGCTCTCGTCGACCTCGGGGCAGAATTCCAGCATCGCCTGTTCCGTCGAATCCTTGACCGGCAGGCGGTCGCGCCATTCCGGCGGGACATACACCATGCAGGTCGCGCAGGAGCAGGCGCCGCCGCAATCGGCGTCGATGCCGGCGACCGAGTCCTTGACCGCACCCTCCATGATCGATAGCCCGTCGGCGATGTCGACGGCATGCTCGTTGCCGTCCGGTTCCTCGAAGATGATCTTCGCCATCGGTGTCTTCCTGCGTCTACGCCTGCTGCTTTCTAGAGTCGAACGTCCTTCATGGCCACGCGTTCGTCGCCCAGTTTCGCGGGGTCGACCTGTGACCTTTCGGCGATGAGTTGCTTGGACATCATGAATTCCGGTGCCCGGTTCACGGCGTCGACGGCGATCAATTCGCCCTGTCGCAAATAGAACACGGCGAACGACCGGCCGCGATCGGGATCGCCGCGAACGACGACCACGTCGTGCCGTGCCGACAGCCCGGCCATCTGCAGCTTCACGTCATACTGGTCCGACCAGAACCAGGGCGTCTGAACGGTCGGCGCAGGCCGCCCGCAGATCGCCGCCGCCACCGTCCGGGCCTGCTCGAGCGCGCTGTGCACGGACTCGAGCCGCAGGCGCTGGTCGAGCAGCGGGTGCGATTGGCTGGCGCAATCGCCGATGGCGTGGATGGCCGGATCCTGCGTGCGACACTGGGCGTCGACGACGATGCCGTTGTCGACGGCGAGGCCTGCCTCGCGGGCCAGTTCGCTGTTGGGGATTGCGCCGACGCCGACCACCACAAGATCGGCCGCAAGCCGCAGGCCGTCGCAGATCACCTGCTCGAGCCGGCCGTCGCCGTCGAAACCCGTGACCGCCGTACCGGTCGCGATCGTCACGCCTTCCTCGCGATGCAGGCGCTCGTAGAAGGCCGAGACGATCGGGCCGACGCCGCGCGCCATCACCCGCGGCGCCTGCTCGAGGACGGTGACCGCGACGCCGCGCTTGGCTGCGACCGCGGCGAGCTCGAGGCCGATATAGCCACCGCCGACGATCACCAGGCGCCGTCCCGGCTCGAGATGGCGGCGGATCGCCTGCACGTCGGCGATGGTGCGCAGATACATCACGCCTTCGAGGTCGGCGCCGGGCAAAGCCAGCGGGCGGGGGCGGCTGCCGGTGGCGATGACGAGGGCCGAATAGCGAAGCGTCGCGCCGGCTTCGGTCTTGATCGCCCGCGCCTGGCGATCGATGCCGGCGACGCGGGTATCGAGCATCAGCGTCGTTCCGGCCTTGTCGTAGAATGCCGCCGGTTTCACGAACAGCCGGTCAAGCTCGATCTCGCCGGCGAGAAACTTCTTGGACAATGGCGGCCGCTGATAGGGCGGATGCGACTCGTCGCCGACGATGGTCACGCGGCCGGCAAACCGCTCCTGGACCAGGCTAGCGACGAGCTGGCCGGCAGCTTGTCCTGCGCCGATGATGACAAGGGGATCGACCGACAAACGATGCTCTCAGCTCGGCCTGTTGGAATGTTGCCCGCCGCCACCCTAGGACTGCAGGGCGGTCCCCGCCATAAAAATCGAACAGATGTTAGTTATTGTGTTGACTCTGAAATCCACCGGCGGCTAGTCGTTTGTCGAGCATCGCCGGACAGAACGGAGCGGCGCCATGGATTTCGAATTGCCGGGCGAGGATCATCCCCAGCGCAGAGCGGTGCGGGCGTGGTTCGAGGCGAATCCTGAGCCCAGCGGCCGCGATCTCGCGGCAGCGGGCTATGTCGTGCCGCATTGGCCCCGGCCGTGGGGCCTCGCGGCGGAGCCCGAGCTGCAGCTCATCATCGACGAGGAGATGAAGCGCGCCGGCGTCGTTCCGCCGCGCAATCCGGTCGCCATCAACAATTGCGCCCAGTCGCTGCTGACCCACGGCACCGAAGCACAACGCCAGCGTCTGCTGCCGCCGGCGCTGTCCGGCGAGGAACTGTGGTGCATGTTGTTCAGCGAGCCGTCGGGCGGCTCCGACCTTGGCGCGCTGCGCACCGTCGCCCGGCGCGCCGGCGATCATTATGTCGTCAAAGGCCACAAGATCTGGACGTCGCTCGCCCATAAGGCGAAGGTCGGTGTGCTGGTCGCGCGCACCCAACCCGACCTGCCCAAGCACCAGGGCCTGTCGGAATTCCTGATCGACATGGACAGTCCCGGCCTCACGGTGCGGCCGATCATCGACATGTCGGGCGACGAGAACGAATACAACGAGGTTTTCCTCGACGACGTGCGCGTGCCGGCCGACCGGCTGCTGGGCAAGGAGGGCGAGGGCTGGGCCCTCAGCATGACGCAGCTCCAGACCGAACGCGTGGCG
>JABCYT010000552.1 GCA_013290035.1 Alphaproteobacteria bacterium | reverse complement strand
CACCGGCATCGAAGCATGGCTCAATCCCAATGCCCTGGTCGGCGTCACCATGGGCACCGCCAGCGCCGGCTACAGCCTGACCGACCTTTTGAGCTCAGGCAGCGCGCGCTCCATCGTCCTGGGCCTTTACGGCGGCTACACCGAGGGCCCGGCCTATGTCGACGCCGCGCTGGCCTACGGCTACGCCACCTTCACGACCAGCCGCTTCATCGGCACCGGGTCGCTGAGCGAGTTGGCCAGCGCCGCGTTCAACGGCTACCAGTATGGCGGCCGGGTCGAAGGTGGCTGGCGTTTCGGCTTCGACAGGAACGTGCTGACGCCGTTCGCCGGCCTCACCGTGCAGGCCCTGTCGCAGGCGGCCTACAGCGAGACTTCGCGCAACGCGGCCAGCGGCGCGCCAGGCGTGCTGGGCCTCACCGTCCAGGGCCAGACCAGCACGTCGATCCGCTCGACGCTGGGCGGCCAGTTCGAGACCGCGATCACGGCGGCCGACGCCGCCGTCCTGCGGCCGCGCTTGCGGCTGGGCTGGGCGCACGAATTCAACGTCTACCGCACCGCCACCGTGGCGCTGGGCTCGCTGCTGCCCAACGCGCCGTTCACCATCCAGGGCGCGCAGCCTTCGCCCGACGCGCTGGTCGTGGGCGCGGGCTTCGATCTCGAGCTCACCCGCATGGTGCGGGTCTACGGCCAGTTCGACGGCGAATTCTCCGACACTGTCCGCGCCTTCTCCGGCACCGGCGGCGTGCGGCTGGTCTGGTAAGGGTTGACCGGATCAATCAATCTTGATGTCGGCGCGTGACCTCGCACAATGCCGGCATGAAAGACCATTATGCGAGCTTCGCCGGCTACAACGCCTGGGCCAACCGCCGCCTCTACGACGCGGCCGCGCAACTGTCGGACGCCGAGTACCGCGCCGACAAGGGCGCCTTCTTCAAGTCGATGCACGGCACGCTCAACCATCTGCTGACCACCGACCGCATCTGGATGAAGCGCTTCACCGGCGAGGGCGAGGCGCCGGACCGGCTGGACGCGATCCTGCATGACCGCCTGCCCAATCTGCGCGCCGCGCGCGACGCCGAGGATCGGCGCATCGTGGCCTGGGTCGATGGTCTCGACGAGGCGCGGCTCAAGGGCGTCATCCGCTACCGCCGCGTCTCGACACCCGACGAGTTCGTGCAGCCCCTGATGCCGGCGCTCGACCACTGGTTCAACCACCAGACCCATCATCGTGGTCACGCGCATATGATCCTGACCAGCCTGGGCAAGACGGCGCCGGAGCTCGACCTGCTGTACTATCAGCGCCTGGTCGAAGCCGGGCAGGCGTGAGGAGTTCACGATGCGCCAGTATGCGTGGCTCCCCGCCTTGCTCGTGGCGGCCTGCGCGGGCTCCGATGCGCTGGACGCCAGGATGAAGCCGATGGTCGGCACCAACGAGCCTGCGCTGCTCCTCGCTATGGGCCGCGCGCCCGATGCCGGCAGCGAACCCGCCCCCGGCGTGAAGCTGCTGCAGTGGCGCTGGCAGAGGACCTACGCCATCCCCGACCGCATGCTGGGCTACAGCTACGCCGGCGGCGCGATCAAGCCGATTCCGCACACGCCGGAAGGCACGGTGCGCGACGAGTGCCTCGCCGAATGGACCGTCGAGCGGGGCATCGCCACGCGCTACCGCCTTTCGGGCAACGACTGCTCGGCAGCGGCGATGGAGCTGGCGGCGCGATCTGGCTAACTGTCGTCCTGGAGGCCCGCGCCCCCAGCATCACCTGAGCTCGCACACCGATCGTCCGCTGCCCTGGCCGGGCCAGGTCGAATCGCAGGTCGCCAGGGTCTCGCCCGTCGTGCCGAACAAGGCGCTCGTCCAGGCGCCGCGCTCGCCCACGCGCATGACCATCGCGCCGAAATCGCTGAGGCCCACCACGTAGCCCGTGGCGCCGGCGAAATCGGGCACGCGGATCGGCCGCTTGGGATCGTCCGGCGAGGGTACGGGCTGGACGTGCGACAGCTCCATGCCGCCGGTGCCGACGACGAGCTGAGGCGGACGGCGGCCGCCGAAGCCGGTGGCCTGGAAGCGGTGCATGTGGCCGGCGATCACGGCGGTGAGATGCGGCGGCAGGCCGTTGGGAAACACCGTCGCGAGCGCGACCTGCTGGGTGATGTTGATGAAACCGTAGGGCGCGTCGCCGGCCGCGACGCCATGGTCCTTCTTGACCACGCCCCAGATCGGCCGGTGGGTGACGATCCAGGTGGGCGTCGTGTCCTCGGCCAGCATCGCGGCCACCGAGCGGTATTGCGCAACGTAGTGATCGAGCGCGTAGATCGCGGCATCGCCGGCATCGGAGGAGTCGAAGGCGATGATGTTGAGGCCTCCCAGCCGCAGGCGCATCGGCGGCTTGGGCTCCGTCGGGAAGGGTTGGCCGGCGAACGGCATGGGCGAGCTGGGCCACGCGCCGGGCTGCCAGCCGGCCGGTGTCTGCGGCGGGCAGGCGTTCTGTCGACGACCCGGCCCCAGCAGCGGCGAGCCCGCGTCGAGCAGGTAGAACCAGCCGGGCCCGGCGCGGCTACACAGTTCGTGGTTGCCGCGATTGAGGATCCACGGCGCCGCCACCAGCAGCCGCGACGATGGAATGAAGAAATCGTCGCGCCAGTTCGCCCAATTGTCGGGGATCGGGCTGCCCTGCATGTTCTGGCTCCAATAGGCCGGCCCGATGGGAATGCGCGGCTCGTCGTCCTCGTCGTCGAGGTCGCCGGTGTCGAACACGTTCACCCTGAGATCCTGCGCATAGCCGGTGGCGCTCCTGGGCAGCACGATGGAGCGCGGCGTGCCGCGATAGTTGTAGTCGCCGACATGGACGATGAGGTCGGGTTGATCGTGCGCGCCTTCCATCGAAATCGTGCCGAACGGCCACATCCTGTCGTAGCCGTCGCCGACGCAGGATTGCGGCTTGCGTTCGGCCTGCCCGCGGCAGCCGCTGTCGCCCAGCAGGACGATGCGGCGCGGCGTGTCGCGCGCGACGACCGGCAGGTCGATGCTGAGCCCGGCGATCTGCACGTTGCCCGGCTGGCCCACCGGATAGCGCGCCTCGCACACCATCACCTGGTCGAACTGGCCGCCGTCGGGCCGCTGCCGCGGGGCGAGCGCAGACAGCGTGGCGCCGGCCCGGTCGCGCAGGACCGGGCACGACGTGTCGCCTTCCACGACGGTGCGGACCATCGGCACCGGCTGGCCGTCGCTGCCCTCGCCCAGCAGCACGAAGGCGAAGGCCATGGGAACGGTAGGCTGGGCGCACAGCGGGGCAGCGGGAGCCACCAAAGCGAGGAGAACAAGGACGCGGTGCATCATCGTGTGTGACTGCACCACAGACGCGGCCACCAAAGAAGCCCTGCGCTGCGGCGGCTCGCAAGCGGCGCGCGCAGGTCGCCTCCTCTACTTCTTCTGCAGGACGTCGAGAAGAACGAGGCTCATCGCCTGCGTTCCCGTGC
>JABCYT010000551.1 GCA_013290035.1 Alphaproteobacteria bacterium | reverse complement strand
CGTCGATGAAGATGACGACGGGATGCGCGGCCGTGCACAGCGCGCGAACGAACTTGCGGAAAAGGTAGTTGAACCGGTTCAGGGTCTCGGTGCCGCCGACCTCCGGAATTGGCGGCTGCGGGCCGATGATGTGCTCGAGATTCGGCAGCACGTTGGTGATCACCCGACCCTCCGCACCGAGCGCGGCACGGAGTTGGTCGCGCAGGGCATCCAGGCGCTCCTCACGCTCGGTGAGCAGGGCATCGACCAGGTCCTTGAAGGCCTCCACGAAGGCGAAGTAGGGCGTCGCCCGCTGGAACTGATCGAATTTTCCGCTGCTGAAATATCCGCGCCGCGCCGTGATGGGCTTGTGCACCTCATGGACGAGCGACGTCTTGCCGGTGCCGGAGTAGCCGCCGACGAGGACGAGCAGACGCGCGCCGTCTGCACAACGGTCGAAGGCACCGAGCAGCGCGGCCACCTCCGGTTCGCGTCCATACAGGCGCTGCGGCAGGCGGAACAGCAGGGAGTGGTCTTTTTCGCCGAGGGCGAAGGCCGGGGCGTCCACCCTGCCTTTCTGGAAGTCCAGGAGACAACGTTCCAGATCATGCCGCAGGCCATCGGCGGACTGGTATCGGTCGTCGGGGTTCTTCGCCAGCAGCTTGTCGACGATGGCGGAGAGCGCGGCGGGCACTCTTGGATTGCGCTGCTGCAGCGGCACGGGAACCTGTGCAAGGTGCGCGTGCACCATGCCCATGGCATCGGCGGCTTCAAAGGGAAGCACCCCGGCCAGAACCTCGTAAAACGTCACGCCCAGCGAGTAGAGATCGGCGCGGAAGTCGACGGCGCAGTTCATGCGCCCGGTCTGCTCCGGGGAGCAGTAGGCAAGCGTGCCTTCGATCAACTCCGGATTGCTCACGTAAGGCTGCTTGAGGTCGAGATTCGTCGAAATGCCGAAGTCGATGATCCGGACGCGGCGCTCCTGGAGATCGACCAGGATATTGAAGGGGCTGATGTCCTTGTGGATGATGTGGTGGTGATGAATCTCGGCCAGCGCACGCGCCGTGGCGATGGCGATGTGCAGCGCGTCGGCGATGTCGCCGGATTTCTGCCGAAAGGTGGTCTTGAGGTTCTCGCCATCCACCCATTCCATTTCGAGGACGTGGCGGTTGTTCTCCCGAGTCTTGCGCAGCGCGCCGCGAATTCCCGAGAGCCTCAGGTCGCTGATGATGTCGAACTCGTTGTGAAACTGTGCGATGTCGGCCGGCGTGGGGAACTCATGGTTGAGCACCTTGACCGCCGTGACCGTGCCCGAGCCGTCTTGCTGCCGGCGGAAGACCTTGGATTTCTTGCTCTCGTAGACGAGGCGGTCACCCATGTCGGTTCAGCTCCCTCAAGCCAAAACCTATCTGCGCGGTGAGGACTTGTCCCCATCATTTAGACAATCTGGACGTGTTGGGGATGGAATTCGCCGAGGAGCGGGACCGCCGGGCCGTCTAAATTTCTGCTTGACATTATCAAAGTAATACTTAAGTTCTTGTCCATACAGGAAAGGGCTTTCGTCATGTCTGATCTGGACGCTGCCTCGGAGGGCCACCCGCGCTACCACCGTGAGACGGTCCATCCGCCGCCCGGCCCGGGCGCCGCGCCACACGTCGTCGGCGGCTGGCCCGAGATCGATGCCGCCCTGTTCGACGACGGACGCGGAGCGGCGCCGGCCTTCCCGCTTGAGCTCCTGCCGCTGCCGTGGCGCGGTTGGGTCGCCGACACCGCTGCCGGCGCGGGCGCGCCCAGCGCCTACGTGGCGCAAGCATTGCTGGCGGCGGTGGCCGGGCTCAGCGGCGCCGGCGCCGTCGTCCGCCTGGCGCCCGCCTGGACGGAGCCGCTGGTGCTGTGGCAGGCGCTGGTCGGCCGCCCGTCGAGCGGCAAGTCGCCGGCGCTGGCGCCGGTGCGCGCCCTGCTCGCCACCTTGCAGGAGGAGTTGGGCCGCGGCGACGCCGCCGGCACCAAGCCCTTCTTCCTCTTGGCCGACGGCGCTGCCGAACCGCTTGCCGAAGCGCTGAACGCAGCACCGCGCGGCGTGATGCTGTGGCGCGACGAGCCGTCCGGCCGACTTGCCTTCCTGGACGACGCGATCGCCAAGGATCGGTCGTGCTGGCTGGAGGCCTGGCAGGCGGGCCCGGTCGTGCTGCAGGGCGCGCGCCACGCCTCGCGGCACGAACGCTGCCCGATGAGCGTGCTGATCTCGATCCGCCCCGACCGGCTCATGGCGTCCCTCGGCAAGGACGATCCGCGCAAGGGCAATCCGCGCCAGGACGAGGACGGCCTCGCGGCCCGGCTGCTCTATGGCTGGCCCGACCCGCCGGCCTTCCGCCCCATCGCCGAGCGCCGCGCGGCGCGCGACGACCAGGCGCTCGACCTGCTGCGCAGCATCGGCCGCGTTGCGCGCTCGCCCGCCGATCCTCTCGTGCTCGCGCTCGACGCAGCCGCCGCCAAGGCATTCGACGCATTCCTCGCCGGGCTGCACGGCCTCCTGCAGCGCGCCGAGGGGCTGGAGGCCGACTGGCTGGGCAAGGGCTCCGGCACCGTGGCGCGGCTGGCCGGCGTGCTGGCGCTGCTCGCCTGGGCCGGAAGCGGCGTCGGCGGCGCGCCCGGCAAGATCGGCCTCGAATCGATGGCGGCCGCGGTGCGCCTGTGGTCGGATTATTTGCGGCCGCACGCCTGCCTGGTGTTCGATCGCGTCGGCCCGACCGACACCGAGCGCCACGCGCGCCGCGTGGTGCGCTGGCTGAAAGCCCATCGCCCGGCCGACGTCTCGCGCGAGGATGTGCGGCGCCGCGCGCTCGGGCGCACCCTCGACGCCGCCCGCACCGAGCGCGTCCTCGACCGTCTGTGCGCCGCCGGGGCGCTGCGCTCCAAGCTGCTCGTCTTCTCCCTGCAGGGCGGCCGGCCGGCGCGACGCTGGGAGGTCAACCCGGCCTTGCTGGCCGCCACGGATGCCGGAAACGAAAAATGAGCGGCGGAAAGGGCGGAAAGGGCGGAAACCTCGAATCCTTAGGAAACAGGGCCCTTTTCGAGGATGGCGCGAAGTGGCGGAAACCGGCGGAAACTGGCGGAAACCCTCTTGCCGGACCGCGGACCGCCAGGTCCGCGGTCCCGGAAGAGTCTAGCCGACCTTCTCCTTCAGCCCGGGCGCGATCGCGAGCTTGGCCTTGGTCTTGGCCTTGACCTCCTCGACCGTCACGCCGTCGGCGAGCTCGACCAGGGTGACGCCGCCGTCGCCGTGCTTGTCGACGCTGAAGACGCCCAGCTCGGAGATCACCATGTCGACCACCCGCTTGCCGGTGAGCGGCAGGCTGCATTCCTGCAAGAGCTTCGACGCGCCGTCCTTGGAGACATGCTCCATGGTGACGATGACCTTGCGCACGCCGGCCACCGGGTCCATCGCGCCACCCATGCCCTTCACCATCTTGCCCGGGATCATCCAGTTGGCGAGGTCGCCGTTCT
>JABCYT010000550.1 GCA_013290035.1 Alphaproteobacteria bacterium | reverse complement strand
CGCCGCCATCACGCAGTGGCGCGCGCGAATCTTCTCGCCGCGGTCGGTCTCGAGCGCCCAGTCGCCGGCCTTGCTGTCGAACAGCGCCGAGACGATGCGGGTGTCGAGCTGCACGTCGCGACGCAGCTCGAAGCGGTCGGCGACGTGGTTGATGTAGCGCAGGATCTCGGGCTGGGTGCCGTAGCGTTCCGGCCACTTCCACTCCTGCTGCAGCTCGTTGGAGAAGCTGTAGGAATATTCCAGGCTCTCCACGTCGCAGCGCGCGCCGGGATAGCGGTTCCAGAACCAGGTGCCGCCGACCCCCGACCCGGCCTCGTAGGCGCGGACCCTGAGGCCCAGGCCGCGCAGGCGATGGATGGCATAGAGCCCGGCCAGGCCGCCGCCGACGATGGCGACGTCGAGCTGGCGCCCTTCGGAAGAAGGATGCGCGGGGCCGCGGGAGGCGTCGGGCATGGTTGAACTCCGAACCTTTTTGCTATGCGAGTGGTGAAAAACCCTGTCCCTGCACGCTCTCCTGCATCGACCGGCTTTGCAAGGGGCGCCGCCGGCCACAATGCAGGGTCGGGCATGCATGACGTGCGTTGCAGCAAGACCCCGGTACCGATGGAAGCAAGATTGTTTCGGTCTTATTCTGGTTCAATGACAAGCCGCGCTTCGGCCGCCAAGTAGGAATATTGGACCAATCGGTCTCCCCGTCGGTTGCCCCATCGGTCGCAAGGACTGCCGAGCCGGCGCCGCCGCTTCGTGCTTCGGCACCCTCCCTCGGCCTTGCCCCGCGTGGCAGGGCGTGGTCTCGCGGTCGCGCCCGCCTGCCGTTACGCCCGCGCTTCCTCGCCATTGCCGCCATCCTGCTCCTGGCGGTGGCCTATGGCGGCCGCGAGCTCTACCTGCGGCTGACGCACATCTATGAATACGATGCGCGCGCGACCGCCGACATCGTGACCGTCTCCAGTCGGGCCGACGGCTGGGTGATGGAGATGCCGACCTTGGAGGGGACGCGCGTCGCCGCGGGCGAGGTCGTGACCCGCATCGACGATCGCGTCGCCAAGCTCCGCGCCGACGCCTTGCGCGCGCAGATCGAGGGCATCAGGGCCGAGCGCACCAAGCTGCGCGCCGAGCGGCATCTCAGCCGGAACCAGGCCGATGCGCTCACCCGCACGCGGACGTCCGTCGTCACGGTTCGCGAAAAGGCCCTGGCGGCGCTCAGATCCGATCTCGACCTGGCGAGGCTCGAACTCGAGCGCAACTGGTCACTGTTCGAGCGCCGCGTGGCCGGCGAACGCCAGTTCCAGATGGCCCAGGCGGCGGTGACGAAGCTCGAAAGCCAGATCGAGCAGCTCGAGGCGGAACACGAGCAGGCCGAGGGCAGCCTCGACGAGGCCCGGGTCGAACACGACCGGCTGGGCGTGATCGATGCGCAGATCGCGGCGCTCGATCATCAGGTGGCGAACCTCGCCGCCCAGCTCTCGCAGCAGAATGTCGACATCGAGGATCGCACGATCCGCAGCCCGGTACCCGCCGTGATCGACCGCACCTTCGTGCTGCCGGGCGAATACGTGCAGGCCGGCCAGCGCATCCTGCTGCTGCACGATCCCAGCGAAGTGTGGGTCGAGGCCAATATCAAGGAAACCCAGGTCGGCCGGCTGAAGCTCGGCCAGAAGGTGGCGGTCTCGGTCGATGCCTATCCCGACGACACCTTCGTCGGCCGCGTCTCGCGCATCGGCAGCGCGACTACCGCCCGCTTCGCGTTGCTTCCGACGCCCAACCCGTCCGGCAATTTCACCAAGATCACCCAGCGGGTGCCGGTCAAGATCGACATCGTCGATCCGCCCAAGCCGCTGACGCCGGGCATGATGGTCGAAGTCGAAATTGACGTACGATAGCGCTCCTCTTCAAACCGCCCAGGTCCTGAGCGAACGCTACGGCCCGTCCTATCGCTGGCTGGTGACCATCACCGGCATGGTGGGCGTGGTCTCAATGGTGCTGGCGATGACCACGGTCAACGTGGCGGTGCCCGACGTGATGGGCGCCTTCGGCATCGGCCAGGACCAGGCGCAGTGGATGTCGTCGGCTTACATGGCGACCATGACCGCCGGCATGCTGATCAATGCCTGGCTGACCGGCGTCTTGGGCGAGCGGCGCACCTTCGTCGGCGCGCTGTGCTTCTTTTCAGTGGGCGCGCTGCTGGGCGGCACGGCGCCGACCGAGGACAGCCTGATCTTCGCCCGCGTCCTGCAGGGTTTTAGCGCCGGCATCGCCCAGCCATTGGTGATGGCCACGATCTTCACCGTCTTTCCCGCCGAGCGGCGCGGCATGGCGATGGGCGTCTTCGGCCTGGGCGTGGTGTTCGCACCGGCCATCGGCCCGACCCTGGGCGGGCTGATGATCGAGTATTTCTCCTGGCGTTACGTCTTCTTCATCTCGCTGCCGTTCTGCCTGATCGCCGCGGTGATGGGGCTGATGTTCATGCCGACACGGCCCATCCCGCAACGCATCCCGCCCTTCGACTGGCTGGGCTTCGGTCTCCTGTGCGCCGGGCTGTTCGGCCTGATGACCGGGATCGCCGACGGCCAGCGCGAGGGCTGGAGCTCCGACGTCATCGTGCTGCGCCTCGTGGCCGGCGCAGCGGCGGGCGTCGCCTTCATCCTGTGGGAACTTCGCACCCCGCGCGCCCTGCTCGACGTGCGCATCTTCGCCAACCTCGAGTTCTCGGCGGCCGCGCTTATCGCCTTCATCTTCGGTGCCGGACTGATGGGCTCGACCTACATCATGCCGGTGTTCGTGCAGACCGTCATCGGCTTCACACCGCTGCTGGCCGGCCTGATGATGATGCCGTCCGGCATCATGCTGGCCTTCATCTTTCCACTGGCCGGGCGGCTGGCCGACGCCATGCCGGGCTCGACCATGATCATCTTCGGCCTGCTGCTGTTCACGGCGGGCTTCGCCCTGATGACGACGGCCGACATCGACACCACCTTCTGGACCCTGGTCGGCATGGTCATGGTCTCGCGGCTCGGCCTCGGATTCATCAATCCCAGCCTCAACTCCTCGTCGCTGAAAGCCCTGCCCCCCGACAAGGTGCGCCAGGGCGCCGGCGTCGCCAATTTCATGCGCCAGCTCGGCGGCGCCTTCGGCATCAACCTGATGGTGGCCTTCTTCGAGGTGCGCACGCGCTTCCACGCCGACGCGCTGACAGCCACCCAGGACTGGGGCAACCGCACCACCGACCGTCTGCTGAAGCTGGTCGAGCAGCTGATGCAGCGCAGCGGCCTGCCGTACCAGCAGCAGAAGGCGGGCGCGTACGATTATCTCAGCGGGATGCTGCATGCCGAAGCGCAGATGATGGCCTTCTCCGACACCTTCATTGTCGTCGGCGCGGTCGCCCTGCTGGCGCTGATCCCGGCCGCCATGCTGTCGCGCTCGCAGCGTCGGACAAGGCGGCTCGCCTTCAACTGACACGAGAGGAAGGGGATGATGACCGCGAGAGACAC
>JABCYT010000549.1 GCA_013290035.1 Alphaproteobacteria bacterium | reverse complement strand
GAACGATGTGCTGATCATGCCGGGCGTCTTTCCGGTGATCGGGCGCACCGAGCAGGAGGCGCAGGCGATCTTCGCCGCGCTCAACGAGAAGATCGATACGACGCAGGCCTTCACGGTGCTGTCCGACCGGCTGGGCACGGACATGTCGGTCTATCCGCTGGACGCTCCAGTGCCCAGGCTGCCCGAGACCGAGCATCTCAAGAGCCGCGCCGCCCTCCTGCTGGAGATGGCGCGGCGCGACAGGCTGAGCCTGCGCCAGCCCTGCCATCGCGTTGCGGCGGCGCGTGGCCATCTGCTGTTGATCGGCGATCCGGTGCAGATCGCCGACGTGCTGGAAAGCTGGTTCCGCTCCGGCGCCGCCGACGGCTTCAACGTGATGCCGCCGTTCTTTCCCGGGCAATTCGACGACTTCGTCGAGCGGGTGGTGCCGATCCTGCAGGAGCGCCGCCTGTTTCGCGGCGACTACGCCGGGACGACGCTGCGCGAGCATCTCGGCCTGCACCGCCCTGCCAGGCGACCAGCGACCTCAAGTCCTTGATTCGGTGGTCGAATCCACCCGCGCACGGGTCGTGCACACAAGCCCGGGAAACCGTCCACTTCCTCCCTTGCGCGCGGTGCTCCGACTCCTGATATAACCGCCTCGAGGGGCCGGTGTGGGCGGAGCAGTCGCCAACCCGGTCAGATCCGGAAGGAAGCAGCCGTAACGAATTCGCTTCGGGTCATGCCGGTCTCTCACCCGTTCCTGCCGCGCGCCGCCGCGGCGGGCGGGCGGCCCGGGCGCGACGACCGCCAGGCCTGATGGGGCCGCGGCAGATCACGGGTGAGCAGCCATGGCGCAAGCCTCGAAGGGCTCCGAGACGAGGGGCTCCGAGACCAAGAGCTCAGGCACTTCGGCTCTTCCCTACCGCGTCCTCGCCCGCAAATACCGGCCCGTCGACTTCACCACCCTGGTCGGCCAGGAAGCGATGGTGCGCACCTTGCGCAACGCCATCGCCACCGGCCGCATCGCGCATGCCTTCATGCTCACCGGCGTGCGCGGCGTCGGCAAGACCACGACCGCCCGCATCATCGCCCGGGCGCTGAACTGCGTCGGGCCCGACGGCAAGGGCGGCCCGACGGTCGATCCCTGCGGCGTCTGCGACAATTGCAAGGCCATCACCGAGGACCGCCATGTCGACGTGATCGAGATGGACGCGGCCTCGCGCACCGGTATCGACGATGTGCGCGAGCTGATCGAAGGCGTGCGCTACCGGCCGGTCTCGGCGCGCTACAAGGTCTACATCATCGACGAAGTGCACATGCTGTCGGAGAAGGCGTTCAACGCGCTCCTCAAGACGCTGGAAGAGCCGCCGCCGCACGTGAAGTTCATCTTCGCCACCACCGAGATCCGCAAGGTGCCGGTGACGGTGCTGAGCCGCTGCCAGCGCTTCGACCTGAAGCGCGTGCCGCAGGAGACGCTGATCGCGCATTTCGCCGGCATCGCCGCCGCCGAGAAGGTCGAGATCTCGCCCGAGGCGCTGGTCCTGCTGGCGCGCGCGGCCGACGGCTCGGTGCGCGACGGGCTGTCGATGCTCGACCAGGCGATCGCCCATGGCGGCGGCGTGGTCGATGCGGCGCAGGTGCGCGACATGCTGGGCCTGGCCGATCGCAGCCGCGTGCTGGAGATGTTCGAGAAGACGATGAAGGGCGACGCGCCCGCCGTCGTGGCCGCGCTGGGCGAGATGCACGATTCCGGCGCCGATCCCGTCGTCGTCCTGCAGGACCTGCTCGAGCTCACGCACTGGGTAACCCGGCTGAAAGTGGCGCCCGAGGCCGCGGCGAGCTCGGCCGACAGCGAGCGCGCGCAGGGCCTTGCGATGGCCGCCAAGCTTTCCATGGCGTCGCTGACGCGGGCCTGGACGCTGCTGCTCAAGGGCCTGCAGGAGACGCTGTCGGCGCCGTCTCCGCTGCGTGCCGCCGAGATGGCGCTGATCCGCCTGTGCTACGCGGCCGAGCTGCCCTCGCCCGCCGATGCCATCAAGGCCCTGCAAAACGGCGCCGCGCCGGCGGCCGCGCCGGCGGCCGCGACGGGCGCCGCACCGGCGCCGCGTGGCGGCGGCGGCGCGGCCGCGCGCCTGGCGGCGCAGCCGGTCGCGACGGCGGTGGCCCAGCCCGCCGAAGCGCCGCCCAATCCCCGGAACTTCACCGAGATCGTGGCCCTGTTCGAGGCCCGCCGCGAAGCGCGCCTGGTGCACCACCTGCTGCATCACGTGCATGAGGTGCGCTGCGAGTCCGGCCTGATCGAATTCAGGCCCGAGCCGCAGGCCCCGCCCGACCTCGCGCCGCGCCTCGCCGAAATGCTGGGCCGCTGGACCGGCCGGCGCTGGATCGCCTCGGTGTCGAGCGATCCCGGCAAACCGACGCTCACGGCGCAGAAGGTCGCCAACGCCGATTCGCTGCGCAGCCAAGCCGAGGCCGATCCGCTGGTGCAGGCCATCCTGAGGACATTTCCCGGCGCCAAGCTCGATGCCGTGCGGCGCAAGGGCGACCAGACGTCCCTGGTGGCAGGCCTCGCCGGCGCGGCCGAGGAGCCGTCCGCCGCAGACGAGTACCCTGCCGACGACGACATTCCGGAAAGCGAGTTCTGATGTTCGACAAACTCAAGGATCTGGGCGGCCTGATGCAACAGGCCCAGGCGATGCAGCAGAAGATGCAGGAGCTGCAGGCCGTGCTCGAGCGCCTGGAGATCGTCGGCAGCTCGGGCGCCGGCCTGGTCAAGGTGACCGTCAACGGCAAGAACGAGACGCGCAAGGTCGAGATCGACGCCTCGCTGTTCGTGCCGGCCGACAAGGGCGTGGTCGAGGACCTGATCGTGGCCGCGGCCAACGACGCGCGCACCAAGGTCGAGCAGACGGTGCAGGAGCAGATGCGCGGCATCACCGGCGGCATGACCCTGCCGCCGGGCTTCAAGCTTTGAGCACTGTCATGACGGAGCGCGGACCTCCAGGTCCGCTCATGAGGCGGACCTGGAGGTCCGCGCTCCAGACATGAACGGTCCTGAAATCGAGCGGCTGATCCAGTTGCTGGGCCGGCTGCCGGGGCTGGGGCCGCGCTCGGCCCGTCGGGCCGCGCTCCACCTCCTGAAGAAGCGCGAAACCCTGATGGAGCCGCTCGGCAGCGCCCTCGCCGACGCGGCCCGCGCGATCCGCGCCTGCTCGGTGTGCGGCAACCTCGACACGATCGACCCCTGCTCGATCTGCGCCGATCCCCGGCGCGACCAGGGCCTGATCTGCGTCGTCGAGGATGTCGGCGACCTGTGGGCCATGGAGCGCGGCAAGATCTTCGCCGGTCGCTATCACGTGCTGGGCGGCTCGCTGTCGGCGCTCGACGGCATCGGGCCGGACGAGCTCAACATCGCCGCCCTGGTGAAACGCGTGGCGGCAGGCGGCGTGCGCGAAGTGATCATGGCGACCAACGCCACGGTCGACGGCCAGACCACCGCCCACTATCTCGCTGGGCGG
>JABCYT010000548.1 GCA_013290035.1 Alphaproteobacteria bacterium | reverse complement strand
CTGTCGAAGACGCCGACCTTGCTGTCCGAGGAGGCGCCGGTGTTGCTCTTCCCGGGGTCGTAGGCATCGCGGCTGGCCGCTTCGAGCACGAAGGCGCCGGCCGTGCGCTCGTAGGCCACGATCACCTTGTCGGCGGCGGCGCGCGCGCCTTCCGCCGTCTCGGCCACCACCAGCGCCACCGGTTCGCCAAAATGCTGCACCTTGTCGCTCACAAGCTGCGGCTTGGGGCGGGCGTGACGGTCCGCGGCTTTGGCCTGGAAGGGCGCCTGGCGCGGCGCATTCTCGTGCGTCATGACCAGCAGCACGCCCGGCATCCGGCGCGCCATGTCGGTATTGATTCCGGTGATGCGGCCGCGGCCGATGGTGGCCGTGACGACCACGCCGAAGGCCATGCGGTCGGCCTTGACGTCGCCGGCATAGGGCGCGGCGCCCGTCGTCTTGGCGGGACCGTCGATGCGATCGACGGGTTGACCGATGAGCTGCGCCATCTTCAGCCTCCCGCCGCCAGGTCGCCCAAGGTGCGCATCACCAGACGCTGGGCCAGCGCGATCTTGAACGCGGTGTGCGGCCGGCCGACCGCGTTGTGGACCGCCGCCTGGCCTGCTTCCTTGAAGCTGTCGGCCTGCGCGGCCGCGCCCACCAGCGCGCGCTCGGCAGTCTTGGGAGTCCACGGTTTGTGGGCGACGCCGCCCATCGCCAGCCGCGCGGTCTGCACCTTGCCATCACGGACATCGAGGATGGCGGCCAGCGAGACCAGGGCGAAGGCAAAGGACGCGCGATCGCGCACCTTGCGATAGATCTGCCGGCCTGGCGGCGGCGGCGGCAGGATCACCGCGGTTATCAGTTCGCCGGGCGCCAGGGTGGTATCGTGCTCGGGCGTCTGGCCGGGTAGGCGATGCAGCTCGGCGATCGGCGTGCGGCGGGTTGTGTCCGACGGCGTGTGGATCTCGACCTCGGCCTGCAGCGCCGTCATGGCGACCGCCATGTCCGATGGATGAACGGCGATGCAAGCGTCGCTGGCGCCCAGGATGGCGTGCATGCGGTTGTAGCCGCCCAGCGCCGAGCAGCCGCTGCCCGGCTGGCGCTTATTGCAGGGCATCGAGACGTCATAGAAATACGGGCAGCGCGTGCGCTGCAGGAGATTGCCCGCCGTGGTCGCCTGGTTGCGCAGCTGCGCGGACGCACCCGCCAGCAGCGCCTGCGCCAGGACGGGATAGCGCCGGCGGACGCGCGAGTCGGCGGCGAGGCCGGCGTTGCTCACCAGGGCGCCGATGCTGAGGCCGCCGTCGGGCGTCTCGACGACGTCGCGCAAGGGCAGCCGCGAGATATCGACGAGATGCCTCGGCCGCTCGACATCGACCTTCATGAGGTCGAGCAGGTTGGTGCCGCCGGCAATGTAGGACGCGCCGGGCTGGCTCGCCGCCTGGGTCGCCGCGGCAATGTCGTTGGCGCGTTCGTAGGTGAAGGACCTCATCCCGCGCTCCCGTGCTGGGCTTCCATGATGGCCGCGACGATGTTGGGGTAGGCCGAGCAGCGGCAGATGTTGCCGCTCATGCGCTCGCGGATTTCCGCGACGCTGATGGCGGGCATGGCGGCCAGATTGGCGGTGACGGCCGAGGGCAGGCCGCGCTTCAGCTCGTCCAGCATGCCGACGGTCGAACAGATCTGGCCCGGCGTGCAGTAGCCGCACTGGAAGCCGTCATGCTTGACGAAGGCCTGCTGCACGGGATGCATCTTGCCGTCCTCCGCCAGCCCTTCGATGGTGACGATGCTGTCGCCGTCGCGCATCACGGCGAGCGACAGGCAGGAATTCAGGCGCACGCCGTTCACCAGCACGGTGCAGGCGCCGCACTGGCCGTGATCGCAGCCTTTCTTGGTGCCGGGCAGGCCGAGATGGTCGCGCAGCGCATCGAGCAAGGTGGTGCGCGGATCGAGCGACAGGGTGTGTGCCTGGCTGTTCACCGTCAGGTGGACCTCCTCCAGGGCCGGCGGTTCGGGCCGCGGCGCGAGGGCGGCTTGTTGCTGGGACTGTGCATGCAGGGTGCGGCCGAAGGCGGCCGTCACAAGGGCGGTGAGGCCCAGCATGCGGCGGGTGATGGTGTGCGGGGGCTCGTGCATGCCGGAACCAACGATGCAGTGCGGCACCGCGTTGCACGCGAGTGGTTTTTGTCACGGCGGCCGGCGGCGGAACCTCGTCACCGCAGGGGCCGTTGGGGCAGCGGTAGACGCCGGCGCCACGCCGGGTGTGATTTTCATTGGAAAATGGCCGGGGACTCGATGGCTTCATTGCCGTCTCCAGGAAGCATAAAGTCTGGAATCGCGAGAAATTGGTGAACCCCCGCGGTGAGGCCATGCGCAAGGACAGCAAGGACAGCAAGGACAGTCTCGCCCCCTACCGCGCCAAGCGCGATTTCAGCCAGACCGAGGAGCCGTCCGGCAAATCGGCCGTTGCCGCCGGCAAGACGCTGCGCTTCGTGGTGCAGCGCCATGACGCCACGCGGCTGCACTATGATTTCCGGCTGGAGCTCGACGGCGTCTTCAAGTCGTGGGCGGTGACCAAGGGTCCGTCGCTCGATCCGACGGTCAAGCGGCTGGCGGTCGAGGTCGAGGACCATCCGCTCGACTACGGCGACTTCGAGGGCACCATTCCCGAGGGCCAGTATGGCGGCGGCACGGTGCAGCTCTGGGACCGCGGCTTCTGGCTGCCCGAGGGCGATCCGCACGACGGGCTGAAACGCGGCGACCTGAAGTTCGTGCTCGAGGGTGAGCGCCTGCACGGCAGCTGGGTGCTGGTGCGCATGAAGTGGGACCGCAAAGGCGGCAAGCGCACCAACTGGCTGCTGATCAAGCATCGCGACCAGGCCGCGCACGAGGGCGATGACGACGCACTGCTGGAGGATCCCAAGTCGGTCGCCTCCGGCCGCACGCTGAAGGAGATCGCGCTCGGCACGGGCCGGGCGCCGACGCCGTTCATGACCGGCAAGAAGCGTGCGGCCGGTGCGGTGTGGGAGAGCAACAAGAAGGGCGGCGGCGAGAAGGCCGCGGTCGCGCCCTCCAAGGCCAAGGCCCGCAAGGTCGCGGCGATGCCCAAGTTCGTCGAGCCGCAGCTCGCCAAGCTGGTCGAGCAGCCGCCCGGCGGATCCGGCTGGGCGCACGAGGTCAAGTTCGACGGCTATCGCCTGCAGTTGCGCGTCGAGAACGGCAAGGCGGTGCTGCGCACCCGCAAGGGGCTGGATTGGACGGCGAAATTCGCCGCCATCGCCCAGCAGGCCAAGCGCCTGCCGGACTGCATGATCGACGGCGAGGCCGTGGCGCTCGACCCAAGCGGCGTGCCGGATTTCGGCGCCCTGCAGGCGGCCCTTTCGGAGGGCAAGTCCGACGTCCTGGTCTTCTTCGCCTTCGATCTCCTCTTCGCCGACGGCGAGGATCTGCGCGGACTGCCGCTCAGCGAGCGCAAGGCGCGGCTGGTGGACCTGCTGGACGGCCTCAAGGGCAAGCACACGGCGCTGCG
>JABCYT010000547.1 GCA_013290035.1 Alphaproteobacteria bacterium | reverse complement strand
GGCAGGTCTTGCGCAAGGCGTGACACGCAATCGTGAACACCACGGAACACGCGGCCACTATCCATTCGCCGCCATGATCACAGGTGCACCTCTGGAAACCAGTCGGACTGTCACCAAGTGGGTTGCGGGAGAGTGGACCGATGACCCGCAGATACATTTCCGGATTGCTCACTTTTGTGGCAACGATCTTCGCTGTTGGCCAGGCGCTGGCGCTGGAGACGCTGCCCGGCGAGCCTGAGATCGGCGACAGGGTGGAAGCGCCCTGCGACCAGGCTGTGCCGTCCGACGAGCCGCTCGCGACGGGGCAGGTCGTCGCCGTCGATCGCGCAGCAGGCAGGATCACTTTGGAATTCAGGCCGATCCCGCAGCTCCTGCTGGAAGGCGGCACGCGCATTTTCCTGGTCAAGGATCCGGCGTCGCTCAAAAGCCTGGGTCCGGGCGACAAGGTGCGTTTCGAGGTCGAGCGCAACGGCCGCAGCTTCCTCGTGACGCGCGTCGAGAACAGCAACTGAGTCGCTGGATCATAGTCTTCCGGACCGCGAGCCTCCGGCTCGCTCGTGATCATGAGCGAGCCGGAGGCTCGCGGTCCGGAAGATCATGACGCGCCACTGGAGTGGCGCGCCCCCAGCGCGCTAGACTGGCCCCATGAAAGAGGAAACCTACCGCCGGCCGGGCGGCGGCCAGCATCCGCCGAACCTTTCTCCGGAATACAAGTCGACGACCGGCCGCTCGCCCGCCAAACCCGCGATCGTGCTGCCGCAGACCTTGTCGGAGATCACCGGCCCGCTGCTGCAGACCGAGCGGCTCGACGCCAGCGAATGCGACCTCACGCGCCAACGCATGGGCGAGCCCCTGGGTGAGCGCATCATCGTCGAGGGCCGCGTGCTCGATGAGGACGGCAGGCCCGTGCCCAACGCTCTGGTCGAGATCTGGCAGTGCAACGCCGCCGGCCGCTACCATCATCCCGGCGACCAGCACGACGCGCCGCTCGATCCGAATTTCTACGGCGGCGGACGGGCGCGGGCCGATGCCGAGGGCAACTACCGCTTCGTCACCGTCAAGCCCGGCGCCTATCCGTGGGGCAACCACCACAATGCCTGGCGGCCGGCGCATATCCATTTCTCGCTGTTCGGCCCGGCCTTCGCCACGCGGCTGATCACGCAGATGTACTTCCCCAACGATCCGCTGCTGGCCTTCGACCCGATCTACAATTCGGTGCCCGAGGCCGCGCGCCAGCGCCTGCAGGCTGCCTTCGACATGGAGCTGACCCAGCCCGAATGGGCCCTCGGCTACCGCTTCGACATCGTGCTGCGCGGCCGCCACGCCACGCCGATGGAATAGACGATGTCGAAAGGATTGACGCCGTCGCAGACCATCGGCCCGTTCTACTGGGGCACCCTGGTCAACACCTATCGCGCCGACCTCGCCCCGCCCGGCGTCGCGGGCGAGCGCATCGAGCTCGCGGTCAGCCTGCACGATGTCCAGGGCGTCCTCGTGCCGGACGGGCTGATCGAGCTTTGGCAGGCCAACAGCCACGGCCGCTACAACCACCCTGACGACCGCCGCAATCTGCCGCTTGATCACGGCTTCGACGGTTTCGGTCGCGCCTCGACCGATGCCACGGGCGTGGCGCGCTTCAGCACCGTGAAGCCCGGCCGCGTGCCATGGCCCGAAGGCGGCCTGCAGGCGCCGCACGTCAACGTCTCGATCTTCGCCCGTGGCGTCCTCAACCGGCTGGCAACCCGAGTCTATTTCGAGGGCGATCCGGCGCTGCCCGAGGATCCCGTGCTCAAGCTGATCGAGCCGGCGCGCCGCGACACGCTGATCGCCAAGCGCGACGGCGCGGGGCTGTGGCGCCTGCCGATCCATCTCGGCGGGCCCGCGGAAACCGTCTTCTTCGACGTCTGACGAGGAACGCCAGAGATGGCCGGCCGCCTGGTCAACGCCCTCGGCTCCTCGGCGCTCGCCGCAGAGGCCTTCTCCGATTTCGCCACCTTGCGCCACATGCTGCGCTTCGAGGCGGCGCTGGCGCAGGCCGCGGCCGATGCCGGGCTGATCCCGAAAAAATTCGCGCCCGTCATCGTCAAGGCCTGCGATCCCGCGCTCTACGATCCCGCGTCGCTCGCCGAGGCGGCGCGCCGCACCGCCACGCTCACCGTGCCGGTGGTGAAGGCGCTCGCCGACGAAGTCGCCAAGCGTGACGCCGACGCGGCGGGCTACGTGCATTGGGGCGCCACCAGCCAGGACGTGATCGACACCGCGATGGTGCTGCAGCTCGGCGAAGCGCTGCCGCCGATCGTCAAGGAGCTCGATCGCATCGTCGCGGCGTTTGCCGCACTTGCCCGCAAGCATCGCCGGACGCCCACGCTCGGCCGCACGCTGCTGCAGCCGGCGACGCCGCTGGCGCTCGGCCAGAAGATCGCGGGCTGGGCGTCCGACGTGAGCCGCGCCGCGCGCCGCCTCGAGGCGAGCTTCGCGGAAACCCAGATCGTCCAGTTCGGCGGCGCCTCGGGCAGCCTGTCGGCGCTGGGCGACAAAGCCGAGCCGGTGATGGTCGCGCTGGCCAAGCGCCTGGGTCTCGGCCTGCCGCCGGCGCCCTGGTTCACCCAGCGCGTGAGGGTGGCGGCCCTGGCGCAGGATGCGGCGCTCGTCGCGGGCGCGCTCGCCAAGGCGGCGCGCGACATCTCGCTGATGATGCAGGTCGAGGTCGGCGAGGCGGCCGAACCATCAGGCCCCGGCCGCGGCGGCTCCTCGACCATGCCGCACAAGCGCAATCCGGTGGGCGCCGCCCTCGTCCTGTCGGCGGCCGCGCGGGCGCCGCTGCTGGCCGCCACCATCGTCGCCGCCCTGCCGCAGGAGCATGAGCGCGCGCTGGGCGGCTGGCAGGCCGAGTGGCCGACCCTGGCGGCCCTGATCGAGGCCCTGGGCTCGGCGGTGCAGGCGATGGATGAGGTGGCCGCGGGCCTCACGATCGATCCCGACGCCATGCAGGCCAACATGGACGCGACCGAAGGCGCCGTGCTGGCCGAGCGCGCGACCTTCCTGCTGGCCGAGAAGATGGGCAAGCAGAAGGCGGGCAAGCTCGTCGAGGAGGCGCTGGCCAAGGGCGGCTCGTTCGTCGAGGCGCTGGGGCAGCTCGGGAAGGAGCTATCGGACGAGGCGGCGCTGCTGGGCTACTCGCCGAAGTTCGTCGATCGGCTGCTTGCTGAACTGAAACGCAAGTAAACCATTATACTGGGCAAAGTACGTAGGTTCGAATCCCGTCCGCTCTGCCAATCTTCCTGCGGCAAACATTTCTCTGCCAAAATTCGCCGTACGGGCAAAGAGGGACAATTCACCGTCATTCGTCGTGCCCCCCGCTTGGAATTGTCTCCAATAACGCACCGACGTCTGGGCTTTTGCTTCTGATGTGCAACGAAGTCCGCAATTGGGCGTTAGTAAGCAAGTATTCGGATGAAGGGAAAACTTCAGTGAGCAAAGGCATCCTTTCGCGACTCTGCTGGCAACGTCG
>JABCYT010000546.1 GCA_013290035.1 Alphaproteobacteria bacterium | reverse complement strand
CCATGGCATCAATATCCTGGTCGACCCCGAGCTGCGCGACGGCATCAAGCAGTTCAGCCAGTGGCCGACCATTCCCCAGCTCTACGTCAAGGGCGAGTTCGTCGGCGGCTGCGACATCGTGCGCGAGATGGCCGAGACCGGCGAGCTGGAGCAGCTCCTGAAGGACAAGGGCGTCACGCTGGCCAACGCCGCGTGAGACCCGCCGCGTCCTACGCAAACGCGTAGGACGCCATCGACAGGTTTCCCAGGGTGAAGCTGCGATGGAGCGCGCGTCCGTGCGCGCCAACGCCGGCCGCGCCGTAGGCCACGTGCAGCGGCAGGAAATGCTCGTCCGTCGGATGGGCTTCGCGGGCATAAGGCGCCCGCGCGCGATAGTCGGCCAGAGCCGCCTCGTCGCCTTTCTCCAAGGTCTCCGCCAGCCAATCGTCGAAGCCTTGCGCCCACGGTTCGGGCTCGCAGTCGCCGCCGCGCACCAGGGCGCGCAGATTGTGCGTCGCGCTGCCCGAGCCCATCACCAGGATGCCTTCTTCGCGCAAGGAGGCGAGCTTGCGTCCGAGCGCAATGTGATGCGCCGGGCTCTCTTCGGGCTGCACCGAGAGCTGGAAGATCGGGATATCGGCCGCGGGCCAACCCAGCATCGCCGGCACCCAGGCGCCGTGATCGAGCCCGCGATGCGGATCGTGGGCGGCCCCGGTGAGCTTGGCGACGCGCTCGGCGAGTTCCGGCGCGCCGGGTGCGGCATAGCGCAGGCGGTAGAGCGCTTCGGGGAAGCCGTAGAAGTCGTGGATGGTCTCGGGCTTGCGGGCCAGCGACACCGCCGGCATGTCGGTGTCCCAGTGCGCCGACACCGCGACGATCGCCTTGGGCTTGGGCAGCTGCCGGCCGAGCGAAGCCAGGAAGGCGCGCGCCGGCACGTCCTCCAGGATCAGGGTCGGAGAGCCGTGCGAGACGAAGATCGTTGGCAGGGACATCGCTTTATTCCTTATTGCGCCCGTGGCAGCCTGTCTGCAATTGGCGGCAGGCGATCATCTTATGCAAAGGGAAGGCTGAAATAATGAAGGTTTTGCGGACGGCACTGCAGGCGTTGGCCTGCCTCGCCCTGCTGGCGGCCGCTCCGGCCCCTGCCCAGACGCTCAAGATGGTGGCCCATTCCGACCTCAAGGTGCTCGATCCGATCTGGACCACGGCCTTCATCACCCGCAACCACGGTTATCTGATCTACGACACGCTGTTTGCCAAGGACGAGCAGCTGCGCATCCGTCCCCAGATGGTCGACAAGTACGATGTCTCGCCCGACAAGCTCACCTGGACATTCACCCTGCGCGACGGCCTGGAATGGCACGACGGCCTGCCGGTCACCTCGGAGGATTGCATCGCCTCGCTCAAGCGTTGGGGCGCGCGCGACGCGCTCGGCCAGCAGCTCATGGCGTCGGTCGCCGAGATGAAGGCGGTCGATGCCAAGACCTTCACCCTGGTGCTCAAGGAGCCGTTCGGCCTCGTCCTCCAGGCGCTGGGCAAGCCGTCCTCGACGGTGCCCTTCATGATGCCCAAGCGGGTGGCCGAGACCGATCCGTACAAGCAGATCGACGATTATACCGGCTCCGGCCCGTTCATCTTCAAGAAGGACGAATGGAAGCCCGGCGAGAAGATCGTCTACGTCAAGAACCCCAAGTACAAGCCGCGCCCCGAGCCGCCCTCCATGCTGGCCGGCGGCAAGGTCGTGAAGATCGACCGGGTCGAATGGATCGCCATCGCCGATCCCCTGACGGCGGTCAACGCGCTGCAGCAGGGCGAGATCGACCTGATCGAGGTGCCGGTCCCCGATCTCTTCCCGATGCTCAAAGCCGACAAGAACATCGCGCTGTTCGGCTGGAACGCGCTCGGCAGCCAGATCATCATGCGCTTCAACCATCTCCACCCGCCGTTCAACAACCTGAAGGCGCGGCAGGCGGCGATGTACGCCATCGCCCAGGAGGATTTCCTGCGCGCCCAGGTCGGCGACCCCGCGATCTATCGCGTGTGCAACGCGCCGCTGGTCTGCGGCTCGCCCTACGAGAAGAGCTACGGCGACCTCCTGATCAAGCCCGACTACGACAAGGCGCGCCAGCTCCTGAAGGAGAGCGGCTACGACGGCACGCCGATCGTCATGATGCAGGCGACCGACCTGCAATCGTCCAACCAGCTTCCGCCGGTGGCCAAGCAGGCGCTGGAGAAGGTGGGCTTCAAGGTCGACCTGCAGGCGATGGACTGGCAGACCGTGGTGACGCGGCGCGCCAAGAAGGAAGCGCCCGACAAGGGCGGCTGGAACATCTTCTTCACCACTACCGTCACCGTCGACGCCGACAACCCGGCGGGCAACTCCTTCACCAGCGGCGACTGCGACAAGGCATGGTTCGGCTGGCCGTGCGATGCGGAGATGGAGAAGCTGCGGGCCAGCTACGGTCGCGAGAACGATCCCGCGAAGCGCAAGCAGATCGCGCTCGCCGTTTCCGACCGCGTGATGGACCAGGGCACCTATGTCGTGCTCGGCCAATACAAGGCCTTCGGCGCCTACCGCAAGGATCGCATCTCGGGCTGGCTCGCCGGGCCCGTGCCGGTGTGGTGGAACATCAGCAAGAAGAATTGACACTCCCTCCCGACGGGAGAGAGCGTCCGTTCCCGGCCTGAGCCGATTCACGCTGCCTGGGCGAGCGGCTCTTCCTGCCAGCGCACAGCCGCTTCGGCGACTCTCCTGCCGAGCGACTCCATGGTGCGGAAATCGCTGGCGGCGACGCCCTCGATCCCCTGATCGGCATTGGCCTGCGCCATCGCACCGACCGAGGCGCCCAGGCGGTTGAGGTCCTCGGCCGAGCCCTTGGAGTGGTTATAGCCCGGCGGCAAACCAAGGCCGACCCACACCATGCCGTGCTGCAAGGCCAGGGTCAGGAGCTGATAGAGCGTGTTGTGCTTGTCGCCGTTCCACGACGCCGAGGCGGTGAAGCCCGCGGCGAGCTTGTTGCGCAAGGTGCCTTCCAGCCAGCGCTTGGACGTCCAATCCTTGAACCTGGCGAACTCGGCCGAGACACCGCCCATATAGGTCGGGCTGCCGAAGATGATGGCATCAGCCTCGTCCAGTTCGGTCGCACGGGCTTCCGCCTCGGCGACCGGCACGAGGCTCACCCGAGCGCCGGGAACCGCCTGCGCGCCCTTGGCAACGGCCGCCGCAAGGGCCTGGTATGGCCGAAACCCGAATGATAGACGATCGCGACCTTGCTCATGATCTGCTCCAATCCTTTGATTTATCTTGAGAAAACAATAGTTTCTTTCCCAAGACGAGTTACTTTCCCAAAGTGACTGGAAAGATCTAGGAGGTGCGCTATATATTCACCAGTAGGTACCAATTCGTAACTGATAGGCTAGGCACATGGACGCTACCCAGACTCATGGCAAGGAGAGCGCCTCCTGCCCCATGGACTTCATCCTGCGCATGCTGATGGGGCCGTGGACCACGTACATCCTCTACAACCTCAAGACCCA
>JABCYT010000545.1 GCA_013290035.1 Alphaproteobacteria bacterium | reverse complement strand
ATGTGCTACGTCGAGGTCCATGACTGGCCGGCCGTGCGCGGCCGTCTGCTCGAGGCCGACGCACGCTATACGCCGCGCGGATCGGATCCCGCGACCGATCCCGACGGCGGCTGGGTGCATCCCAAGGAACTGCACGGCCTGCTGCTCGGTGTCTCGCGCACCGGCCTCGCCTGGGACTGGTCGGGCCGCAAAGAGCTCGTGCCGCCGGCATGAAAAGGCGCCTGTTCGTTTTCGCCCTACTCGCGGCCCCTCGGGCCGTGCAGGCGCAGCCCGCCGACTGGCAGACGATCGTCGGCCGCGATCTCAGGTTCCGGCTCGAGATGCCGGCGCCCGTCACGGAAACCAAGGCCGCCGAGATCGAGAAGGGCCATGCCAGCGAGCGAATCGCCTGGGCCGCCAAGCGCGACGACGACATGTTCGACTTCGATTATGTCGACTACCAGCCCGGCTGGTTCTCCACCCACGACAGCAAGGAGATGGCGCGCGACCTGGGGCGCGGCGAGGCCGAGAAGGCCTTCCCGCGCGCCAAATACAAGTACGTGCGCGACGAGCCGGTCACGCTGCAGGGCTGGGACGGCTATGCGCTCGACATCGAGGACGCCGAAGGCGCCGTGGTGATGATGCGCACCTACATCGTCAAGGACCGGCTCTACCGCATGCTGGTCACCGCCAAATACGACACGACGACCCGGGCCGCGGCCACGCGCTTCCTCGATTCGCTGCGCCTCTCCGAGACGCGCTCCCAGCAATAACGCTAAGGCTCGATCATCCGATACACCCGCGCCGCGGTGCCGCTGTAGAGAGCCGTCTTCTCCGCCGCCGCCGCGCCCGCGGTGATCAGCTTGAAGGCGTTCCACAGCTCGGTGTAGCCGCAGGACTGCTTGTCGGGCGGGAAATTGCTCTCGAACATGCAGCGGTCGGGACCGAAGGCCGCGATGCCGGTCTCGACATAGGGCCGCCAGATCTCCGCCAGGTCCTGCGAGGAGGGCGGCACGTCGCGTTCGTGGAAGCCGAAGCCGAACGACGTCATGCCGAGCCCGCCCAGCTTCATATGCACGTTCGGGCATCGGGCCAGTTGGGCGATGCTCTGCTTCCACAGCGGCAGGATCTCCGCCGTGCGCCCGGAATAGGGTCCGACGCCCAAAACGCCGCCGACGTGATCGACGATGATCGTCGTGTCGGGGAAGGCGCGCGCCAGGTCCACCAGATCCGGAAGCTGCGGATGGAAGTGCCAGGAATCGAAGGTGAGGCCGAGCTTGCCGAGTTCGGCGAAGCCTTCGCGGAACTTCGGGTCGAGCAGACGATGCGGCGGGATCGGCCGGGAGACATGCTTGCCGACCACGCTGTCGTCGTGCGAGGTGCCGTAGCGCACGCCGCGGAAGCGGCCGCCGCCGGCTTCGATCTCGGCCTCCAGGACCTTGCGCACCCTGGTGCCCAGCATCAGGTCGGCCCAGCCGATGATCGCCTCGCAGACGCGCGTCTTGCCATACTGGCCCGAGGCGCTCATGGCGGCGATGCCGTTCACGAACTCGACCTCGCCGACGGGCCGCATCTCCTCCGGTCCGTCGGCGCGGAACATCGACTGGCATTCGAGGAACACGGTCGAGACGATGTTGTGGCCGCCGCCGAGGTCGGCCAGCAGCTCGGGCAGGAAATAGAGGCCGCGCTGCGGCGTGTCCCAGAGGTGATGATGCGGATCGATGATCGGCTGATCGGGTTCCAGCGCTGCTTCCGGCGGGCGCTTGGCCAGCCAGGCCCGAAGATCGGCATTGTTGCGATGGATCAGTCCGCGATATTCACCTTTGTTGGCCATGGTTGTTTCCTCCTTATTTCGGCGGACCAGCCTAAGGCAGGAGCGGAGAACGGGGCATGCGGATTTGTGTATTCGGCGCGGGCGCCATCGGGGGAAATTTCGCGGCGCGACTCGCGGCGGGCGGCAACGAGGTTTCGGTCGTGGCGCGCGGCGCCCACCTCGAGGCGATCCGCGCGCGCGGCCTCACCTTGCTGGCCGGTGACAAGAAGATCGTGGCGCCGGTCGAGGCCTCCGACCGGCCGGCCGATCTCGGGCCGCAGGATGCGGTGCTGGTGACCATGAAGGCCTCCGGCCAGCACGTCCTGGCCGACAGCGTCGGCCCGCTGCTGGGCACAGATACGCCGGTGGCCTTCGTGCAGAACGGCATTCCCTGGTGGTACGGCCACGGGCTGGCGGCATCCCGCCCGCCGGCGCCGGACCTGTCGCGCCTCGACCCGGGCGGCGCGCTCGCCAAGTCCGTCGGCCTGCACCGTGTGGTGGGCGCTGTCGTCAGCTCGCCCAACCATGTCGTCGAGCCGGGCGTGATCCACAACGAAGTGCCCGACCGCAACATCCTGTGGGTCGGCGAACCGGACGATCGCAGCAGTCCCCGCATCGAAGCGCTGCGGACGGCGCTGAAAGCCGCCGGGATCGGCTCGCCGGCGACCGCCGACATCCGCTACGAGATCTGGCACAAGCTGATGGCCAATCTCACCGGTTCGACGGTCTGCCTCGTCACCGGACAGTCCGCGAAGGTCCAGGCCACGCCGCTCGTCAACCGCCTGTCACGGCGCGCCCATGCCGAGGCGCTGGCGGTCGCGGCGGCCCACGGCGTGATGCTCGACGACCACCCGGACACGCGCTACGGACCCAAGCGCGTCTATACCAGCCACCGTCCGTCGATCCTGCAGGACTACGATCTCGGCCGGCCGATGGAGATCGAATCGATCGTCCGGGCGCCGCTCGCCTTCGCGCGCAGCGCGGGCATCGAGACGCCGACGCTCGATGCCATCGAATCGATCTGCGTCAGCCTGGCCGAAGCCAAAGGACTCTACTCGCCCTAGCCGCGTCCGGGCGCTAGGATTGGCCGAACGCCACAACCATCGAGGAAACGCCATGAAGGGCAGAATCATGCGTGCCGCCTCCCGCCCGACAGCCAAGGCGGAGCCGGCCAATTTCGTCGGCACGGTATTGTCGGATCCGGTGTTCGCGCCCGAGCAGCCGTCGCGGCTGCGCGCGTCGCGCGTGTCGTTCATGCCGGGCGGGCGTACCAACTGGCACAAGCACGCCGTCGGCCAGATCCTCTACGTGCTGTCGGGCGTCGGCCGCTACCAGCTCGAAGGCGAGCCGGTGCAGGAGATCAAGCCGGGCGACACGGTCGTCATCCCGCCCAACGCGCGCCATTGGCACGGCTCGGCGCCGGACACGATGATGGTCCATCTCGCCATGTCGGAGACCAATGACAAGGGCGAAGCGACGAGCTGGTTCGAACCGGTGAGCGAGGCCGACTACGCCAAGGCGCCGGCGGCCAAGGCTTAGCCGGTCGCCGTGCCGCCCACCGTCAGCGCGTCGATGCGCAAGGTCGGCTGGCCGACGCCCACCGGCACGCCCTGACCGTCCTTGCCGCAGGTGCCGATGCCGGGGTCGAGCGCCATGTCGTTGCCGACCATGCCGACCTTGGTGAGCGCCTCGGAGCCCGCGCCGATCAGGGTGGCGCCCTTGACC
>JABCYT010000544.1 GCA_013290035.1 Alphaproteobacteria bacterium | reverse complement strand
CCAGCGCCGCCGCCGCGGCGGCGGCGACGTCGCCCACGAAGACCGGCTGGACCTTGGCCCGGCCGCTGCCGACCACGGGCATGAAGGGCGCCATGGCAGCGATCCTGGCCAGGCGGTTGAACAGCACGTCGTCGGGGCCGAACACCACGCTCGGCCGCAGGATCGTCGCCGTCTCGAAGCCGGCCACGATGGCGTCTTCCGCCTCGACCTTGGATTGGACGTAGCGGTTCTTCCAGCTTCGGCTATCGGCGCCGATGCCCGAGACATGGATCAGCCGCTCGACGCCGGCGGCGCGCGCCGCCTCGGCGATCGTCCGCGCACCGCCCGCGTGGACCGTCTTGTAGCGCTGGCGGCCGTGTTCGAAGGCGATGCCCGCGGCATTGATCACGGCCTGGCTGCCGGCGATGGCGTGGGCCACCGATTGCGGCGCCCGGAGGTTGGCGCGCATCAGGGTGATCTGGCCGACATCGCCCGCGGTCTTGACCTTTTCGGCGAGCTCGATGCGCCGGGCCGCGACGCGCACGAGATAGCCCTGGGGCGCCAGCGCCCGCACGATGGCCTGGCCGAGAAAGCCGCTGCCGCCGAAAACCGTGACCTGCTGGATCTTCATGGAAGCTGCCTATAGCCGATCCCGGTCCGGGCGCAAGGGTCGAGACCGCGAAGCCGCGAAGAGGGCGGGTCGCGGTGATGGCGGCGGAAAAGCGGCGGAACGTTGGCCCGTCAGCGCGCTTTTGCCCAACTGTGTGGCCGACAAGTCACGGCTCTTCGTTTTCGTAGGCGCCGTCGCCAAGAACATTTGCGGCGCCGCTCGGTCGGACTTCATATGCGAATCGGCAGGCATGGTTGTGTGGCCATGCAGAGGGAGCGTGTTGTGGGAACAGACATTGCTGCAGGAGTCGGAGAGATCCTCGCTTTTCACCTCGGATCCGACAGGGCGAAGATCACGAAGGATGCCAGGCTCATCGGCGACCTCGGCGCCGACAGCCTCGACGTCGTCGAAGTCGTCATGTCCTTCGAAGAGAGGTTCAACATCTATATTCCGAACGACGTCGCGACGAAGTTCGTGACGGTCGGCGATGCGGTCGACTTCATCGAGGCGCAAGTCGCCCAGGCCGCGGGCTCGGGGCTTGTCTATCACCCGCCTCGACCGCGCGTCGCGGGCAGCGCAGGGAAATTGCGCCTTCTGGCTTGAGGGCGTGGCCGCCGCTGCGTTACCAGCTCATGCGCAGGCCGACATTGATGGCGTGGTTGTCGGTGCCGCCGCCGACGCCGCCGTCGTAGCGCAGGTAGATCTGCGTCGCCGCGGCGATGTTGGTGGTGGCCTGCAGGCCGACCACGGCGGCATCGCGCGCCGGCGTGGCGCCGAACACGGTGAAGCTGTTGCCCGGCGCGCCGGCGAAGGCCGCGGTGATCGGCCGGCCGGTGTCGGCGAACTCGTGCTGCCAGCCGAGGCGAATCGCGAGGTCGAGCTTGCGCTCGTTGCCAAGGGCGATCGAACTGGCGAGGTCGGCGCCGATGGTGGTGCGCAGCGAGTTGGTGGTCTGCTGCGCCACGTTGAGGCTGAGCGACTGCGCACCCGATTCGGAGAACGCATTCTGCGTGACGCTGGAGATCTGCAGGCGGCCGAACGGCGTGATGGTCGCGGCGGCCGGTGCATAGACGTCGACCTTGTATCCGCCCTCGGCCTGGCCGAGGAACTGGTTGGCGCCGGTCGAGCCGGTGGCGGTCCTCTGCTGCAGGCCGGGGATCACGATCTGGCGCTGCAGCTGGTTGTTGAAGTAGGCGTAGCCCGCCAGCGCATCGAGATAGAAGCCTGCTTGAGTGAACGAGCCGTAGGCGGCGACGCTGACGCTGTCGCTCCAGCCCTGGCCCATGAAGGAGTTCACCCACTCGGTGCCGTGGGTGTAGCCAACGCCGATGCCGACCAGGAAGCGGGGATCGAAGCGATAGTCCATACCCGCTGCCGCGCCGCCGAAATTGTAGGTGAGCGTGCTTGCGTTGCCGTCACCCAGCACTGAGCCCAGCCCACCCAGCGCGCTGGCCCAGGCGCTCAACGGGCCCGTGCCATCGCAGCTCTCGATCTCGCAGGCCTGCGCCAATGCCTGACGTTGGCCGGTGCTGGCGCTGCTGCCGCGGGCGCTGGCCATCTGCTGGCCCAGCGCATTCATGAACATCGCGGCGTTGTTCGTGTTCATGGTGCCGAAGTCGGCCCAGGGCTGGCCGCTGATCGCATCGAGCGCGGCCGGGCCCTGCTGCGTATTGAGGCCGGCCAGCGCGCCGATCACCGTGGCGAAGTCGCCGGCGGCAGTGGCGAAGGACTGGTTGAGCGCCGTGCCGACCGCCTTCTGGTTGGGCGTGATGCCGCTGAACGAGGTGAAGGCGTTTTGTCCCAGCGCCAGGGTGAGGAACACGTCGTTGGCGTCGTAGCTGAGCGAAGGCGTCAGGAAGGCGAAGTTGCTGGTGACGCCTGAGTAGGTGCCGCTCACGCCGCCCGTCGCATTGAGGATGGTGTAGGTCGTGCTGTTGGCGTAGCTGCCCGCCGCCGCCAGCACCTGCACCGTGCCGCCCTGGATTGCCGCCGCGCCGCCGACATTGATGCGGTCGCCCTGGCCCGCGTTGTTGACCTCGACCTGGTAGGTCGAGCCCGCCATCTGGGTGTAGGAGCCGTTGACGGTCAGAAGGCCGATCGAATTGCCGGGCGCCAGGGTGCCGGCGTTGACCACGTTGCCGAAGATCGTGCCGTTGCCGCCCAGCGTGCCGGCCGCACCCACCGCGACGTTACCGGCGATGCTGCCGTTCACCGCCAGGGTGCCGGCCAGCACCGCCGTGCCGCCGCTGTAGGTGCTGTTGCCGGTGAGGTTGAGGTTGCCCAGGCCCTGCTTGGCGAGGCCGCCGCTGCCGGTGATCGCCGAGGCCAGGGTGACATTGTTGCCGTTGGTGTCGAAGGTGCCGCCGCCGGCGCCCAAAGGTGCCAGCTTCGAGGAGATGTCGGCGCTGCTGCCGCTTGCCCATTGCAGGCCGCCACCGTTCAGCGTGATCAGCCCCGAACCGAAGTTGCTGGCCGACGTGAAGTTTATAAGACCACCGGTCACCATCGTGCCGCCCGCATAGCTGTTGTTGGCGGCGAGCGTCAGGATTCCCGGGCCTTGCTTGGTGAGACCGCCGGCGCCGGAGATCGCCGAGGCCAGGGTGACGTTGTTGCTGTTGGTGTCGAAGGTGCCGCCGCCGGCGCCGAGCGGCGCCAACATCGGCGAGATGTCGGTCGTGGCGCCGGTCGCCCACTGCAGGCCGCCGCCGTTCAAGGTGATCGCGCCGGTACCGAAGTTGTTGGCCGCCATGAAGTTGATCAGCCCACCCGACACCGTCGTGCCGCCCGTGTAGGTGCTGGCGCCCGTTAAGGCCAGGATGCCGCCGCCCTGCTTGACCAGGCCGCCGGTGCCGGTGATGGCGCCGGCGAAGCTCATGTTGGCCGCGCTGTTGGTGGTGAGCGTGTTCGGACCGAGCGAGATCGTGCCGCCCGTG
>JABCYT010000543.1 GCA_013290035.1 Alphaproteobacteria bacterium | reverse complement strand
CGCCGCTATCTCGAACATCCTGGAAGGCGTCAAGCACGGACAGGCTACGCTCCATGACATAGAGCCGGCGATGACGGCGCTGGCGGGCACGTTTGACGAAGCGGTGGCCGGCGAGCCGGCCTTCTTCTCCTGGCGCACGCTCATCGCCGGGCAGCCCGCCAGGCCGCGCGAGACGCGGCACATCATACTGGTCCAGCCGGTCATGGACTATGCGGCGCTGGAGCCCGGAGCGGCCGCGAGCGAAGCCATTCGCGCGACGGCGCGGTCTCTCGACCTCGATGCGGCGCATGGGGTGATCGTGCGCTTGACCGGCCTGGTGCCGCTGTCGGACGAGGAATTCGCGACGCTGGCCCAGGATGCGCACCTGCTCCTCGGCGCGATGTTTGCCGCCCTATTGGGAATTCTGTGGCTCGCGGTGCGTTCTGCGCGCGTCGTACTGGCGATTCTCGTCACCACGGTCGTCGGCCTGATCATGACCGCCGCCATCGGTCTGCTGGCGATCGGCCGCTTCAACCTCATCTCGGTCGCCTTCATCCCGCTCTTCGTTGGCCTCGGCGTCGACTTCAGCATTCAGTTCAGCGTCCGCAGCCTGGCCGAGCGTCTGATACATCCCAATTTGAGGGCGGCCTTGATCGCGACCGGCGCGACGATTGGACGGGCGCTGTCGCTGTCGGCCGCCGCCATTGGCGCCGGCTTCTTTGCTTTCCTTCCGACCAGTTACGTCGGCGTGGCCGAACTCGGGACCATCGCCGGCCTCGGCATGATCGTGGCCTTCGCCTTGTGCATCGTGTTGCTGCCGGCGCTTTTGATGCTGCTGCGGCCGCCGACCGGCCGGCTGGCCGAGGTCGGTTTCACGATGCTGGCGCCCGTCGACACCTTGGTGCGTCGCTACCGCCGGACGGTCCTGGCCGGCGCGCTCGTCGTGGCGGTCGGCTCGTGCGCGTTGCTGCCGATGGTGCGTTTCGACTTCGATCCGCTCAACCTCAAGAGCGCCAGGGTGGAGTCGATGGCGACGCTGCAGGCCCTCTCGTCCGATCCCGACTGGACGCCCGATGCGATCAACATCCTGGCCCCGTCGCTCGCCGCGACGGAGCCGCTCGTGCGCCGCCTCGATGCCCTGCCGGCAGTCTCCCGGACGGTAACGCTCAACAGCTTTGTGCCTGCGCAGCAGAAGGAGAAACTGGCGCTGATCGGCGCCGCCGCGACGCTCCTCAAACCCGTTCTCGACGTCGCTCCGCTCGCGTCGCCATCGGACGCGGAATTGCAGCAGAGCCTCGCCGCAACGGCCGCTTCGTTACGCGGTGTGGCAGCGGATGCGACAGATGCCTCTGCCGTCTCGGCGCGTCGGCTTGCCGATGTGCTGGAGCGTCTGCAGGCCGCCACCCCGGATATCCGCGCCGCGGCCGCTTTTGCCGTGGTCACCCCGCTCGGGGTCATGCTCGATCAGACTCGCGCGCTGTTGCAGGCCGGGCCGGTGACGCTGCAGACCCTGCCCCCCGAGCTTGTCGCCGACTGGATCTCGAAGGATGGCCGCGCCCGCATGCAGGTCTTGCCGCGTGACAGCGGGGAAGACAACGCATCGCTGCGGCATTTCGCGGACGCGATCCTCGCCATCGCGCCGGATGCGACCGGCCGGCCGATTTCCATCAGCGCCTCCGGCGACGCCGTCGTCGAAGCGTTCCTTCAGGCCGGGCTTTATTCGCTCCTTGCCATCATCCTGCTCCTGGCGGTGGTGCTGCGCCGGGCCCGCGATGTCGTTTTGACGATGCTGCCCGTGCTGCTGAGCGGGCTGCTGACCTTCGCGACCTGCGCGGCGCTCGACCTGCCGCTCAACTTCACCAACATCATCGCGTTGCCCCTCCTGTTCGGCGTCGGCGTCGCCTTCAACATCTACTTCGTGCTGGCGTGGCGGGCGGGCGAGACGGGGATGCTGCAGTCGAGCCTGATGCGCGCCGTCGTCTTCAGCGCGCTCACGACCGCCACCGCGTTCGGCGCCCTGTGGCTGTCGAGTCATCCCGGCACGGCCAGCATGGGCAGGCTGCTGATGATCTCCCTGGGCTGGGAGCTTCTCGTCACCTTGCTGTTCCGTCCCGCCTTGCTGGCGCAGCCGCCGGCGAAATAGCACCCGGGACGAGCGGCTTGCGGCCATCGGGTCGCGCGGGCACCATGGCGGTCCAGAAAAGGGAGTGGGAGGTCGCTCATGTCGAACGAGCTGGCCAAGGTGTTGCGGCGCTTCGAGGAGCGGCTGGCTCACCTTGAATCCGAGATCCATAGCGGGCCCACGCATTGGAAACGATTCCACCTGCACAATGCGCTGGATGCTCTCGAGGACGATCATACCGCCGCCGACCTGCATCTCGACGAATTCGACAGGGTCGAACTCGCCCGGGAATTCCCCGAGCTCGAAGCCGACAGGGTGCCGACCGTCGAGGAGCTCAGAGCCCGCTTCGACACGATCGCCGGCGGAATGCTTTAGGGCAGAGGAGAGTTGCCGTGAGAGCTGAACGATGGACCGCCGAACCCTTGACCCAGGGCGAGATCGACCAGCGCGTGTTCGATCTCTACGACGAGTATTGTCATGGCCGCATCGATCGCCGCGCTTTCCTGCAACGGGCGGCCGTCGTGACGGTCGGCGGCCTCGCCATGGCGCAGGCGCTGCTGCCGCGTTATGCGCAGGCCCAGACGATCTCCTTCACCGACGAGCGCATCAAGGCAAACTACGTCACCTACCCGTCGCCCGGCGGCACCTCCGGCACCATGCGCGGCTACCTGGTGCAGCCCAAGGGCAACGGTCCGTTTCCTGTCGTGCTGGTGATCCACGAGAATCGCGGACTCAATCCCTATATCGAGGACGTGGCGCGGCGCGTCGCGACCGAGGGCTTTCTGGCGCTGGCGCCCGACGGCTTGTTTCCGGTCGGCGGCTATCCGGGCAACGACGATGACGGTCGCACGCTGCAGGCTGGCCTCGACCAGGGCAAGCTACGCACCGACATGCTGAACAGCGCGCGCTACCTCAAGGCGCACGCGCTGTCGTCGGGCAAGCTCGGCGTCACCGGCTTCTGCTGGGGCGGTAGCACGACCAACTATTTGGCCGCCATGCTGGGCGCCGACATGAAGGCGGGCGTGCCGTTCTACGGCGCCGCGGCCGAGACCGCCGCGGTGCCGGCCATCAAGGCGCCGCTGATGGTCCAGTACGCCGAGAACGACGAGCGCATCGACTCGATGTGGCCGGCCTACGAGGCGGCGTTGAAGGCGGCCGGCGTGACGTACGAGATGTACATCTATCCCGGCACCCAGCACGGCTTTCACAACAACTCGACGCCGCGCTACAACGAGGCGCAGGCCAGGATCGCCTGGGAGCGGACGATCGCCTTCTTCAAGAAGAATCTCGCCTGAAGGCTTCAGGGCGTCGCCGAGGAATAGGCCTCGACCGGACCATGGATCGCCATCTTTCCCGGCCTGGCGATCGCGCCCTCCATGTTCGGCCTGTTCGGCGATGCGCCGCAGCCATCGACCCCACGCT
>JABCYT010000542.1 GCA_013290035.1 Alphaproteobacteria bacterium | reverse complement strand
GCCCGTGGGCAGGCCCTGGTACGCCAGTATCGCTGCAACGTCTGCCATAACCCGGGCCTGGCTGGCCGCGAGAGCGTCCCCCGGATTGCCGGTCAGCGGGAGGATTTTCTCGTCAAGACGATGCGCGAGTATAAAGCCAACATACGTCCCGGATACGACGCGTCGATGGCCGATGTCCTGCAGCCCATTTCCGACGCTGATATCCTCGATCTCTCCTATTTTGCCGCTCGACAGCCCTAGCAGTACACGCCGGTGTGCAGGCGGATGGCGAGATCGGACCCGTGTCGCATCCTCTCGTGCTCCTCTCCCCCTTGGGGGAGAGGCTGGGTGAGGGGGTGATGCAGGAGATAGTCTTCGGTAACCCCCTCACCTAACCTCTCCCCCAAGGGGGAGAGGAACATGAATCACGAGCGCCACTTCAGCGCCTAGGCCTTCCGTTCCGTCACCGGCTCGGTGACGCGCTGAGCCCGCAGGGTCGCCAGCTCCGCCGCCTTGAGGCCCAGCAGCTCGGCCAGCACCGCCTCGGTGTGCTGGCCGAGCATCGGGGCGGGGCTCTTGATCTCCGGCTTGCCGCCGGCATGCAGGCGGATGGGCGAGATCGGCACCCGCGTGGCGCCGCGGCGCGGATGCTCGATGTCGACCCAGAAGCCACGCGCCTCGAGATGGGGATCGTGTGCCACCTCGCGCGCCGTCTTCACCGGCGCGCACGGCACATGCGCCTCGTTCAGGAGCCGCAGCACCTCGTCCTTGGTGCGCGTGATCGTCCAGGCCCCGACGATGTCGTCGATCTCCGCCATGTTGCGGGCCCGGCCCACCGTGCTGGAATATTCCGGGTGTTTGGCAAGGTCGGGCCGGCCCAGCAGGTCGCACATCGAGTGCCAGTGCCGCTCGGCCGAGGTGAAGATCGCCACGAAGCCGTCGGTGCACGGGTAGGTGTTGTACGGCGCCATGGCGAGCGCGGGATGGCGATTGCCGGTGCGCTGCGGCACGCTGGTGTCGCCGTCCATCACCGCGCCCATCGCCGAGGCGAGGGCGATCACGGCCGCCTCGTGCATGGCGACCTCGACCCTCTGGCCGTGCCCGGTGCGCTCGCGCTGGACGAGCGCCCCCAGGATGCCGGCTGCGAGATGGATGCCCGCCAGGAAGTCGCAGACGGCGGCGCCCGCCTTGGTCGGCGGCCCGTCGGGCTGGCCGGTCGAGTTCATGATGCCGCTCATCGCCTGCACGGTGACGTCCATGGCGGCGAGATCGCGATAGGGGCCGTCGAGCCCGAAGCCCGAGCTGCCGCCATAGACCAGGCGCGGGTTGATCTTGTGCAGGACGTCCCAGCCGATGCCCAGCCGGTCCATGACGCCGACCGCGAAGTTCTCGATCAGCACGTCGGCCTTGGCGACCAGCTCGAGGAACAGCTCCTTGCCGCGGGCTTGCTTGAGGTCGAGCACCACCGACTCCTTGTTCGAGTTCAGCATCACCAGCGGCCACGGCTCAACCTCGCGCTTGCGGCGGCGCACGACGTCGCCCTCCGGCGGCTCGATCTTGAGCACGCGGGCGCCCATGAAGCCCAGGGTCAGCCCGCAATAGGGTCCGTTGTAGATCTGCCCGAGATCGAGGACGAGCATGCCGTCGAGAGGGCGGCGGATGGCCATGGCTGTTCTTCCTTCTGCGCGACGCGGCCGGCCTCTTCACCCGGCCAGCGACTTTAGCGCGAACCGGCAGGCTGTGGGCGCAGGAAGCTCTTGCCAGAGCCGTCCTGCGAAGCGGAAGTTCGACCTGTAGAGTCCATGGAAGGAGAGAACATGAGCGACGTCAGCCGCATCGATCCCGGCCCGCGGCTGAGCGAGGCCAGCGTCTGCGGCAGCCGGATGTATCTCTCCGGGATGATCCCGGAGGACACCTCGCTCGACATCACCGGCCAGGTGACGCAGGCGCTGGGCGAAGTCGACGCCCTGCTGGCGCGCGGCGGCAGCGACAAGACCAAGATCCTGTCGGCGGTGATCTGGCTTCGCGACATCGCCGACTTCGCCGCCATGAACGCCGTGTGGGATGCCTGGGTCGTGCCCGGCCAGACGCCGGCCCGCGCCACCGTGCAGGCTAGGCTGAACAACCCAAAAATGAAGGTCGAAATCATGGTCGTCGCGGCGATCTAGGCTCTGCTAAGGTCGCCGCCGCTTTGGATTTCAAAGGAGGAGAGACAACATGAGCGTCAAGCGAATCAATGCAGGTCCCCGCATGAGCAGCGCGGTGGTTCACGGCGACACGGTCTATCTGGCGGGCCTCACCGCCGACGACACCAAGGCCGACGTCAAGGGCCAGACCAAGCAGATCCTCGACAAGATCGACAAGTTCCTGAAGGAAGCCGGCACCGACAAGTCGAAGATCCTGTCGGCCAACATCTGGCTGACCGACATCGGCACCTGGGGTCAGATGAACGAGGTGTGGGATGCCTGGGTGGCGCCCGGCAACACGCCGGCCCGCGCCACGGTCGAGGCCAAGCTCGCCAATCCTGCGCTCAAGGTCGAGATCATGATTCAGGCGGCCAAGTAGGCCCGCTCGTGCAACGAAGAAGGGCCGGCGATCGCCGGCCCTTTTTCTTGCCGGCAAGACTGTCGATCTGGGGTCGACTGGGGTTGCGCGACGGGGTGTGTCTTCCCACCTGATCCTCAGATCGGCAGAGGAGTGTGCGATGACTGAATCCGGCAAGCCGCGCGTCGTGGGCTTCAACCATGTGGCGCTGGAGGTGGGCGACATCGAGGAGGCGCTGGCGTTCTACGGCCGGCTCTTCGAGTTCGAGCTGCGCGGCAAGAGCGACACCATGGCCTTCATCGATCTGGGCGACCAGTTCATCGCCCTTCAGAAGGGGCGCAAGCAGCCGCCCGACGATGGCCGCCATTTCGGTCTCGTGGTCGACGACAAGGAGGCGGCGCGGCGCGCCCTGCAGGCGGCCGGTGTCGTCCCGCTCGACGGTCCCTTCCTCGATTTCCTGGATCCGTGGGGCAACCGCATCGAGATCGTCGGCTACGACAACATCCAGTTCACAAAGGCGCCCAACGTGCTGCGCGGCATGGGCCTCGCGCATCTCGCCAAGAACGAGAACGCGAAGAAGGAGTTGGCCAAAAAGGGCATGGCGGTCGCTTAGGGTTTGCGCCGAAGCAACGCGTCGTCGCCGGGCAAGGAAATTACATTTGTGGGCTCTATGGCGCCCACTTACTCAGGGAAGCCGTGGCGACGCCCCGCGAGCAATCCGAAAATTCCCTATCTTTTCAATGCGGGAAAGCCGCAAACCCCGGGCAATGGTGCTTACTTATTCCGGCGCTCTTCGTCTTCCAAGTTTTGCTTGACAATTACTTAAGTATCGATTATATGTGCGTTACGGGCTCAGCAGCACCTGTGAGCTTTGGCTGACTTTCAGCACCCATAACTTAAGTCACTTGTCCCGCAAATTCATGCCAACCGCCCAGGACCTGCGCAAAGATCGAACGAGATCAGTTGATCGGCCCCAGGATCTTGCCTGGATTCATGATGTTGTC
>JABCYT010000541.1 GCA_013290035.1 Alphaproteobacteria bacterium | reverse complement strand
GACGTAGATCAAAATGCCGATCAAGGCCAATATCAGGATGACCGCGAAGAATTGCGGCATGCGAATGAGAGAAGAGTAATAGGCGAGCCGATTGCCGAGGCCTTCGGCGCCTCCAACCATCTCGGCGCCGACCGCGGTCAACAGCCCGAAGATCGAGCCGACCATCAGGCCGACGATGATCATCGGCATCGCCATCGGAATGCGGATCTTCAGAAAAATCTGCATGGTATTGGCGCCGAACGATCGCGCCAGCGCGATCTTGGCAAGGTCGGTACGGCGAAAGCCGGTCGCCGAATTGATCATCACCATCGGGCCGACGGCGAGAGCGATCGCAATGTAGCGCGGCTCGGAGCCGAAGCCGAAGCGCAGGATGAGGAGCGGCACCAGCGCCAGCATCGGCGTGGTGACGAGCAGGATGATGTACGGCGTGATGATTTTCTCGACAAACGGGAACTGGGTGATCACGGCAGCCAGCACGAAACCGACGGAGGCGCCGGCGGCGAAGCCGACCAGCAGTTCCTTGAGCGTGATCAGCGTGTGCGGCGCGATGAAGCGGAAGTCGCTGATCAGTCCCATGAGGATCAGGCTGGGAGTCGGCAGAATGTATTGCGGCACCTCCAACAGGCGCAGCAGCAGCTCGGCGCCGCCGACGATCACCACGGCGACAAGCGCGATCGCCGCGACTTCGAGCCAGGTGCGGATGCCGGGACCGCTGGTCAGCGCCGACCAGTTCGAGAGGCCGACCTCCTGGACGGCCTTGTCGCCCTTCTCGAAGGTCGGAATTTGATCGTTCAGCGCCGTGTCCACGTATTTGCAGTCCTTGCTGCAATGGGCGCCTGCACATTGCCGGGCGGGCGTTTTCTGCGGCCCTTGCAATGAGGTTAGACGACGGCTTAACCTCAAGTCAAATCAACGGGGAACGCGCCGCGCGTGGCAACGAGCGCGGACAACCAGTCTTCCGGCGGCGACAGCGAACGACCCGGCAGTCGGGGAGCGGCTTCGTGCTCGCCGGCACCCGCATCAGAGGGAGAGAACGATGAACAAGCACAATGGGAGCCGCAACGGCGCGCTGCGGGTTCTGGTGGTCGGGGTCGGCAATATGGGGGCCTCCCACGCCCGCGCCTACGACAAGATCGACGGGTTCGAACTCGCCGGGCTGTGCGCCCGCACCATTGCCAAGCGCACCGATCTGCCCGAGCGGTGGTCCAACATCCCCCGCTTCTCCAGCTACGCCGAGGCGCTGGAGACGCTCAAGCCCGACGTCGTCTCGATCAACACCTGGCCGGACACCCACGCCAAATACGCCATCCAGGCGTTCAAGTCCGGCGCGCACGTGTTCATGGAGAAACCGATCGCCGAAACCGTGGCCGACGCGCGCAAGGTGGTGGCGGCGGCCAAGTCGGCGAAGAAGAAGCTGGTGATCGGTTACATCCTGCGCGTCCATCCGTCCTGGGTCGAGTTCGTCCGCCTCGCCAAGGGACTCGGCAAGCCCTTGGTCATGCGCATGAACCTGAACCAGCAATCGATCGGACAGAACTGGACGTGGCACAAGAATCTGATGAAGTCGCTGCCGCCGATCGTCGATTGTGGCGTGCATTACGTCGACGTGATGTGCCAGATGACCGGAGCGAAGCCGAAGCGCGTGCACGCCATCGGCGCGCACCTCACCAAAGAAGTGAAAACCTACAACTACGGCCAGCTTCAGGTCGAGTTCGACGACGGGTCGGTCGGCTGGTACGAGGCTGGCTGGGGACCGATGATGAGCGAGGTGGCTTTCTTCGTCAAAGACGTGGTCGGGCCGAAAGGCTGCGCCAGCATCGTCATGGCGGAGCAGGGATCGAACATCGAGGAAGGCGCCACGACCACGACCTCGGCCGACATCGACACCCACACCAAGACTAATGCCATCCGGCTCCATCATTCCAAGCTCAACAAGGACAACTCGCTGGCCAAGCCCGACGAACTGCTGCGCATGGACGACGAGCCGGGCCACGACGAGCTGTGCGAGCGCGAGCAGCTGTTCCTGCTCAACGCGATCCGCAAGGACGTCGATCTCAAGGACCATATGAACGATGCGGTCAACAGCCTGCGCGTCGTGCTGGCCGCCGACGAGAGTATCAAGAACAAGAAGGTGGTCACGCTGCGCTAGCCGCGGCCACTTCATGCGCAGCGGCTCCGCGGCAACGGTGAGCGGCGCGACCTTCGTGCCGCTCACGGTAGCGTCCGCTGGTCGCGATCGAGAACAATGAATCAGACACCCACAGAGCGCGCCTCCCGCTGGCTCGCACAGTTCGGCTCCGCCGTCGCCGCGCCCGACACCGCCGGGGCGGCCGCGCTGTTTCATGACGAAAGCTACTGGCGCGACCTCGTCTCGTTCACCTGGAACGTCAAGACGATGGAGGGCGCCGGCGCGATCGGCGCGATGCTTGACGCGACCGCAGCGCGGATCCGGCCGAGCGGCTGGTCGTTGGTCGATGAGGCAACGGAAGTCGATGGCGCCGTCGAGGCCTGGTTCAGGTTCGAGACGGCGCTGTCGCGCGGCATCGGCCATCTGCGCCTCAAGGGCGAGCGCTGCCTGACGCTGCTCACCACCATGCTGGACATCAAGGGTCATGAGGAGCCGGCCGGCGCCGCGCGTGCGACCGGCGTCACGCACGGCGCGTTCAAGCGTCGCCAGAACTGGCTCGACCGCAGGAAGAGCGAAGCGTCGGCGCTGGGCCGGTCGGTGCAGCCCTATTGCGTCATCATCGGCGGCGGGCAGGGCGGCATCGCTCTGGGCGCGCGGCTCAAGCGCCTCGGCGTGCCGACCATCATCCTGGAAAAGAATGCGCGCGCCGGCGACTCGTGGCGCAATCGGTACAAGTCGCTCGTGCTGCACGACCCGGTCTGGTACGACCACCTGCCTTACCTGCCGTTCCCGGACCACTGGCCGGTGTTCACGCCCAAGGATCAGATGGGCGATTGGCTGGAGTCTTATGCCGCGATCATGGAGCTCGATTACTGGGCTTCGGCCGAATGCCTCAACGCCAGCTACGATCCCGTGCAGCGCGAGTGGGCGGTGCTGGTCGAGCGCGGACGCGAGCAGCTGGTCCTGCGTCCAAAGCAACTGGTGTTCGCGACCGGCTCATACGGCCCGCCGAACGAGCTCGATCTGCCCGGCGCCGGACGCTTCGCCGGCATGCAATATCACTCAAGCCGGCACGTCAGCGGCGCTCCGTTCGCCGGCAAGAAATGCGTCGTCATCGGCTCCAACACGTCGGCGCACGACATGTGCGCAGATCTCTGGGAGCACGACGCCGACGTGACCATGGTGCAGCGTTCGCCGACCACCGTCGTGAAGTCGGAGACGCTGCTGGAGCTTGGGTTCGCCAATCTCTATTCCGAGCAGGCGGCGCGTAACGGCATGACGACCGAGAAGGCGGACCTGCTGTTCGCGTCGGTCCCGTTCCGGCTGATGGCCGGCCTGCAGATTCCGCTCTATCGGCGCATTGTCGAGCACGACGCGGAGTTCTACGCGCGGCTGGGCAAATCCGGTTTCCT
>JABCYT010000540.1 GCA_013290035.1 Alphaproteobacteria bacterium | reverse complement strand
GGCCGGGCGGATTCTCGGGATCCGGCACCAACGGCTTGGGTCGGGGTGGCGCCAGGCCGTAGTCGAGCCTGGTCGGCCCGGGATATTTCATGTCCCAGACGTAGCGGTTGAGCCCCGCCTTGGTGCCGGGCCGCCGCGCTGGGAGCAGCGTTTCGTCGTTGCTGGCGTAGTCTATGATCCTGCGGCCCGCAGAATCACGGAAGGTGAGCGTCAGCGGTCCCGCGGCGTCGCTTGCCAGCCAGTAGTAGACAATCGCCCCGTTGGGCGGGTTCTCGCCGACATCGAGGTGCTCGCGGTAGCGCGTGCCGTCGGCCCGTTCGACCATCACCGTGCTGCCGTCGATGCCGAAAGCCGGACCGTAGGCGATGCCGGTGCGCACATTGGCGCCGACGCTCCAGTGCAGTTTGGTGCGGATCGCCGTGCGTGGCGCGAAGAGCCGTGTCGACTTGCGGCCATCGGCAAGGCCGCGCAGCGCCGTCACGTCATCGAGGATCCAGAACGAGCGCCCATGCGTCGCCGCCACCAAGTCGCTGTCCTTGAGCTTCATGTCGTAGACCGGCACGTTCGGCAGGCCGCTCATGCGCGTCCATGTCGCCCCGTCATCGAGGCTGAAGTGGATGCCCGTCTCGGTGCCGACATAGAGCAGCCCCTTGGCGACGGGATCGGCACGCACGACACGGCTGATCTCGTCCTTCGGCAGGTTGCCGTTGATCGATCTCCAGCTCCGCCCGCCGTCGGTGCTCTTGAACAGGTGCGGCCGGTAGTCGGCAAGCTTGTAGCGCGTGGCCGCCACGTAGATCGTGTCGGCGGCGTGCGGCGAGACCTCCACGCAACCGACATAGGCCAGCTCGGGCAGGCCCTTCGGCGTGACGTCCTTCCAGCTCTTGCCGCCGTCGCGTGTGACATGGACCAGGCCGTCGTCGGTCGAGGCCCAGATCTCGCCGCGGCGATGCGGCGATTCGACGACGCAGGCGCAGGTCGCATGGACCTCGGCGCCGGCGCTTTCTCGGGTGATCGGTCCGCCCGACGCGCCCTGGCGCTTGCGGTCGTTCAGGCTGAGGTCGGGCGAGATGCGCTCCCAGCTCATGCCCTCGTCGCCGGTGCGGAACACGCAGTTGCCGCCAACATAGAGCGTGCCGGGATCGTGCGGCGAGAACACGATGGGGAAGGTCCAGGCGAAGCGGTATTTGAGGTCCTTGGGCGCGATGCCCGTCGATTCCTCGGGCCACACATTCACGAGCTGGATCTGGCGCGTGCGGTGATCGTAGCGCTGCAGCGCGCCCGCACCGCCGGGGCTCGATCCGACGGCGCCGACATAGACGATGTTGTGGTCGCGCGGGTTGACGGCGACGAATCCGCTCTCGCCGGTGCCGGGATAGGAGCAGTCGGCCAGCGTGATCACGCCCCATTCCGCCGCACTCGGGACGGAGATCGAGGTGTTGTCCTGCTGGGTGCCGTAGACGCGGTAGGGATACTGGTTGTCGACGTCGATGCGGTAGAACTGCGCGGTCTTCTGGTTGTAGATCGTCGACCACGAGGCGCCGCCGTTGAACGAGATGTTGGCGCCGCCGTCATTGCCCTCGATCATCCGCGTCGGATCCTTCGGATCGATCCAGAGGTCGTGGTTGTCGCCATGGCGCGTTGTGACCTCGTTGAAGGTCGTGCCGCCGTCGGTCGACTTCCACATCTGCAGGTTGGTGACGTAGACGGTGTCGCCGTGGCCCGGGTCAGCGAAGACATGGGTGTAGTACCAGGGCCGATGCATCAGGTCGCGGTTGGGCGACACCATGGCCCAGCGCATGCCGAAGTCGTCGGAGCGGTACAGCCCGGTCTTGTCGCCTTCCGCCTCGACCAGCGCCCAGACGCGGCCCGAGCGGGCGGGCGAGATCGACACGCCGATCTTGCCCAGCATGCCCGAAGGCAGGCCGGGTTTGGTGGAGATCTCCTCCCAGGTGTCGCCGCCATCGGTGCTGCGGAACAAGCCGCTGCCCGGACCGCCGCTGGAAATGTTCCAGAAGTTGCGCCGCGCCTCCCAAATCGAGGCGAACAACAGGCGCGGATTATTCGCATCCATGGTGAGATCGATCGCACCCGCGACGTCGTTGCGGACCAGGATTCTCTCCCAAGTCGCGCCGCCATTCTTCGAGCGATAGACGCCGCGCTCGCTATTGGGCCCGAAGATGTCGCCCAGCACGGCGGCATAGACGAGGTCGGGATTCTGCGGATGGATGCAGAGGCGGCCAACGAACTTGCTGTTCTTCAGGCCGACATGGCGCCAGCTGCGCCCGGCATCGGTCGACTTGTAGATGCCGTCGCCATAGGACACGTCGAGGCGAATCGCGGTCTCGCCGGTGCCGGCATAGATCACATTGGGATCGGAAGGCGCGACGGCGATGGAGCCGACCGCCGAGCTGCCCATGAAGCCGTCCGAGACACAACGCCAGAACACGCCGCCATCCTCGGTCTTCCATATACCGCCGGCGCAGGCGCCGAAATAGAACACCATCCTGTTCGCCGGGTCGCCCGAGACGGCGACGACGCGGCCGCCGCGCGAGGGGCCGATGCAGCGCCATTTCAGCGCATCGAAACCCGACGAGGCGGGCAAGTGGGTTTTGGCAGTCATGGAGTGAAGCGGCCTATCTTTTCAACGGATATCGGTACCGACCGTAGGTCAGGTATGAAGGGCGAAGCAATCGACTTTGGGTCATCAACCAGCGACGGTCGCTCATTGACAGGGCGGTTATGCTAGTGTTTGCAGCAGTGCGATGCCGGAGGCGTGTGGAGGAAGAAAATGAGCGTGCGTGCGGGGCGTGAATTCCTGGCAATTCCCGGGCCGACGACGGTGCCCGACGAGGTGCTGCGGGCGATGCATCGTCCGGCGGTAGACATCTATTCAGGCCCCCTGCTGGCGCTGACCGACGGGCTGCTGCGCGACATCGCCCGTGTGTTCAACACCAAGGGCCGCGCCTACATTTATATCGCCAACGGCCACGGCGCCTGGGAAGCCGCGCTTACCAACGTGCTGTCCAAGGGCGACAAGATCCTGGTGCTCGAAAGCGGCCGCTTCGCCATCGGCTGGGGCGAAAATGCCCGCCGCCTGGGCGTCGAGGTCGAGGTACTGAAGGGCGACATGCGCCGCGCCGTGCGGCCGGCCGAAGTCGAGGCGCGCCTCAAGGCCGACGTCAAATCCAATGGGGGCCGCACCATCAAGGCCGTGCTGGTGGCGCAGATCGACACGGCCTCGGGCGTCGTGAACGATATCGCCGCGATCGGCCAGGCGATGCGTGCGGCAGGCCACGACGCGCTGCTGATGGTCGACGCGGTGGCCTCGCTCGGCTGCATGCCGTTCGAGATGGACGCCTGGGGCGTGGACGTGGCGATGTCGGGCTCGCAGAAGGGCATGATGACGCCGCCGGGGCTGGGTTTCGTCGCGGCCAACGACCGCGCGCGCGAGGTCCACAAGACGGCCGGGCTGCGCACGCCCTATTGGGACTGGACCGACCGCGAGGGCGACCAGCACTACCAGAAATACGCCGGCACCCCGCCCG
>JABCYT010000539.1 GCA_013290035.1 Alphaproteobacteria bacterium | reverse complement strand
GTGGCGGCGGTTGGAGGTGGCGTAGAAGACGACGTTGTCGGGCCGGCCCTCGATGCCGCCCTCGAGCACGGCCTTCAGCGACTTGTAGGCCGCGTCCTGGCCGTCGAAGGAGAGGTCGTCGCAGAACACCAGAAAACGGCGCGGCGAGGGACGGATCATCGCGAGCAGCGCCGGCAGCGAGGGGATGTCCTCGCGATGGATCTCGACCAGCGCCAGCGGTCCCGGCGGCCCGCCCATCTCGCGATTCACGTGGGCATGGACCGCCTTCACGATCGAGCTCTTGCCCGAGCCGCGCGAGCCCCACAGCAGCGCGTTGTTGGCCGGCAGGTCCCGGGCGAAGCGCCGCGTGTTGTCGAGCAGGGTCTCCTTCTGGCGGTCGACGCCCATCAGCAGGTCGAGGCCGACCCGGTTGACCTTGGCGACCGCTTCCAGGCGGTGGCCGGCGGCATGCCAGACATAGGCTTCGGCCGCCGTGATGTCGGCGCTGGCGGGGGCGGGCGGGGCGAACCGGTCGAGCGCTTCTGCGATGCGTGAAAGAGTTGCCTTAAGGTCTTGATCCATCATTGCCGGCCGCGAGAAAGGGGGCGACCATATCGCCCCGGCGCTCGCGTTGCAAAGCAGGGCGGGGCCGCTATAGTCCGCCCGCTTTTTCGACGGCCGGAAGAATCGGAGCAGAAGATGTTCATATCCCAGGCGTGGGCCCAGGCAGCGGGTGGCGGCGGCACCGACTTCATCGTGCAGCTCTTTCCGCTCGTCCTCATCTTCGTGGTTTTCTATTTCCTGCTGATCCGTCCGCAGCAGGCCAAGGTCAAGGCGCAGCGCGAGATGCTGGCCGGCGTGAAGCGCGGCGACCGGGTCGTCACCGGCGGCGGCATCATCGGCCTGGTCACCAAGGTGATCTCCGACTCGGAGCTGCAGGTTGAACTCGCAGAGGGCGTGCGGGTGCGCATCATCAAGGCGACCATCACCGACATCATCACCCGCGGCGAATCGGTGCGCGGCGCCAAGGAGTCCGAGGAGGACGACAAGCCGATGCTGCCGGCGGCGGCGGCGGCGCCCGAGCGCAAGAGCCTTCTGGGGAGCCTGTTCGGCGGCAAAAAGTAGCCGCAAAGAACAGGTAGCAGGTCGGCATGCTCAATCTTCAGCGCTGGCAGACCATCGCTGTCATCGCCTTCACGGCGCTGGCGGCGCTGTTCGCGCTGCCCAACGTGCTGCCGGCCAGCGTGCTCGACCATCTGCCGGGCTGGTATCAGCAGAGCCGCATCAATCTCGGCCTCGACCTGCGCGGCGGCGCCCACTTCCTGCTCGAAGCCGACCTGCGCTCGGTGCTGAATGAACGCCTCACCAACCTGTCCGATTCGGTGCGCGCCGAGCTGCGCAAGAACCAGGTCGGCTTCAAGGACGTGAACGTCGACAACGGCCGCGCCGTGGTCGTCACCCTGCGCGATGAGGCGCAGCGCGCCAAGGCGCTCGAGGCGATCCATGCCGTCGATCCCTCGCTCGCCGTGTCGGGCAGCGGCGAGGTCATCCAGCTCACCTATTCCGACCAGGACCTGTTCCGCCGCAAGAAGGAAGTGATCGACCAGTCGATCGAGATCCTGCGCCGCCGGGTCGACGAGACCGGCACCATCGAGCCCACCATCGTGCGCGAGGGCGACGACCGCATCCTGCTGCAGATGCCGGGCATCAAGGACACCACCGAGCTCAAGCGCAAGATCAACCAGACCGCGAAGCTCACCTTCCACCTGGTGAACGAGGACGTTGCCGCGGCGGGCGCGAGCGCCCCGGCCACCCTGCCGCCCACCACCACCCTGGTGCCGACGCGCGAGGGCATGCAGCAGCTGCGCGCCACCAACCCCAAGGCGTGGGACGATATCCAGAACGCCAACCCGAAGCTCACGCCCGAGCAGATCTGCCGGCGCTTCCAGCCGCAGTGCCTGCCGGTGTTCAAGCGCGTGATCGTGGGCGGCGAGGATCTCGACGACGCCAAGGCCACCTTCGAGAACCAGCAGAGCGGCGGCCGGCCGATCATCAGCTTCACCTTCAATGCCGCCGGCGGCCGCGCCTTCTGCGCCGCCACCCGCGCCAACATCCAGAAGCGGCTGGCCATCCAGCTCGACAACGAGATCATCAGCGCGCCGGTCGTGCAAAGCGCGATCTGCGGCGGCAGCGGCATCATCACCGGCAGCTTCACCACCCAGCAGACCCAGGAGCAGGCGCTGCTGCTGCGCTCGGGCGCGCTGCCGGCCACGCTCACCATCATCCAGGAAAGCACGGTGGGCGCCGACCTGGGCGCCGACGCCATCCATTCCGGCACGACGGCCGCCCTGGTCGGCACGGCGCTGGTCATCCTGTTCATGCTGTTCGTCTACGGCCCGGTGTTCGGCGGCTTCGCCAGCCTCGCCATGCTGGTCAACATGCTGCTGGTGTTCGCCGGCATGTCGATCCTGGGCGCCTCGCTCACCTTGCCCGGCATCGCCGGCCTGGTGCTGACAGTGGGTATGTCGGTCGATTCCAACGTGCTGATCTACGAGCGCGTGCGCGAGGAGCGGGCGAATGGCCGCTCGCCGTTCAGCGCGCTCGCCACCGGCTATGAGCGGGCGCTGACCGCGGTCATCGATGCCAACCTGACCGCGCTGATCGCCGGCGTCCTGCTGTTCGGCTTCGGCTCCGGGCCGATCCGCGGCTTCGCCACCTCGCTGACGCTCGGCCTGCTCACCCATCTGTTCACCGCCACCATCTTCACCCGCATGCTGCTCGCCACCTGGATGCGCTGGCGGCGGCCCACCGAACTGCCGATCTGAGGGGCCGTCATGCTGTGGAGACCGCACCACCTCATCCGCGCCCATACCAAGTTCGACTTCCTGGGCAAGCGCAAGCTCGCGCTCATCCTGTCGACGACGGTCAACGTGCTGTCGCTGCTGGGCGCTGCCGTGTTCGGCCTCAACTTCGGCATCGACTTCGAAGGCGGCATCGCCGTCCAGGTGCGCGCCAAGCAGGGCACGATCCATCTCGACGAGCTGCGCTCGACCTTGGGCGGCCTCGGCATCGGCGAGGTGTCGCTGCAGGAATTCGGCGACGCCAGCACGGCCCTGATCCGCGTGCAGCGCCAGGAAGGCAACGCCCAGTGCGTCGCCAACGCCGAGCGCGTCATGAAGCGCCGCGCCGGCGACGGCTGGAGCGTCAAGCCCGGCCCGGCCGATACCGGCGACGTCGAGTTCACCGCGCCGGGCGCGCTCGACGGCGGGAACTGGCGCGACGCGGTGAGCCGGGCCGGCCTCACCCTCCAGGAGCGCCAGCTGCCGCGCGGCAACACCAACGTCGCGCGCATCGACATGACGCGCGACCAGCGCGCCGAATGGTGCCAGCAGGTGGCGATCAAGCTGGTCGAGGATACGATCGGCGATAAATACGACTTCCGCGGCACCGAATCGGTCGGTCCCAAGATCGGCGCGGAGCTGATGCACAGCGGCATCATCGCCGTCCTCGCCACCCTGGCGGCCATGTCGATCTACGTCTGGTTCCGCTTCGAATGGCAGTTCGGCGTCG
>JABCYT010000538.1 GCA_013290035.1 Alphaproteobacteria bacterium | reverse complement strand
GCTGGCGCAACGCTGCCAGGGTGCCGGCCAGGCCGAAGGCCAGGGTGAGCGCCATGGCGCCCAGCGCTACCGCCACCGCGACGGTGGGCAGGAAGATCCAGTCGAGCCCCATCAAGCGACGCACCACCAGCCAGGCGCCGAGCGTGCCGACGCCCAGCGCCGCCAGCGCCGTGGCGAGCCCCAACGCGGCGAACTCCCAGGCGAAGATGCCGGCAATGCGCGCGCGCGTCGCCCCCAGCACCTTCATGACCACGGCCTCGTGCACGCGGCGCTGCTGGGTGGCGAGCATGGCGCCGGCCAGCACCAGCACGCCCGCCAGGATGCTGAGGAAGCCGATGACCCGGCTGGCGAGGCCGATATTGCCCAAAACGTCGGCCGCGGTCTCGATGGCGTCGCGGATGCGCACCACGGTCACGTTGGGGAACTGATCGGTCACGGTCTTGAAGATCGCGTCCTCGGCCTCGGGCGTGGCCTTCACCGTGGCGAGGAAGGTGTGCGGCGCCTTGTCGAGGATGCCGGGCGAATAGACGAAGACGAAATTGATGGCGAGCGTCGTCCACTCGATGCGCCGCAGCGAGGCGATCGTGGCCTCGATGTCGCGGCCCAGCACGTTCACGGTGATGGTGTCGCCCAGCTTGAGGCCGAAGGCGTGCGCCAGCGCCTCGTCGAAGGAGATGAGCTGAGGCCCGCGATAGTCGGTTGGCCACCATGCGCCGGCGACGATGCGCGAGCCCTCGGGCGGCGTCGCCGAATAGGTGACGCCGCGATCACCATCGACCGCCCAGCGCGCTTCAGGCGGCACGGCGATCTCGCTCACCGGCTTGCCGCCGATCCTGACGATGCGGCCGCGCAACGACGGCACCTTGTCGAGCGCGCCGGCGCCGGGGATGGCGGCGAGCGCCTTCTCGAAGGCCGGCATCTGGGTCGACTGGATGTCGACGAAGAAGAAGGCCGGCGCATCGCTCGGGATGCGCTGCGTGAGCTGCTCGCGGAGATTGCCCTCGATCAGCGCCGTCGCCACCAGCACGGTGAGGCCAAGCCCCAGCGACAGCATGACGATGGGCGTGGGCGCGCCGGGCCGGTGCAGGTTGGCGAGCGCCAGCCGCAGGCCGGCGAGCCGCGGCTTGCCGGCGCGCGCCGCGGCCAGCATCAGGAGCCGGGCCAGCAGCGGGAAGGCGATGAATGCCGCCACAGCCCCCAGCACGAACCAGCCGGCGATGCTGCGGCTCTCGGCGGTGAAGATGGTGAAGGCCGCCAAAGCCATGGCGACCGCGCCGATCAGCAGCGCGTCGCGCCACGGCAGCCGCCCGCCCGCGGCCACCACGGCGCCACGCATCAGGGTCGCCGCCGGCACACGGCGGGCGCGCATCAGCGGCATCAGGGTGAACATCAGCGAGACCAGCAGGCCGAATGCGCCTGCGATGGCGAGCGGCTCGGCATAGAGCGCCACCCGTGCGCGCACCGGCAGCACCTCGGCGATCAGCGACTGGGCGAGGAAGGGCAGTGCGGCACCGATCACGAGGCCGATCACGACGCCCAGCACGGCAAGGGCTGAGAGCTGGATGAGGTAGGTCGACAGGACCAGCCGCTCCGGCGCGCCGAGGCATTTCATGATGGCGATGGTGCGCAGCCGCCCGGCCAGGAAGCTCGCGATGGCGTTGCCGACGCCGACGCCGCCGACCAGCAGCGAGGCGAGGCCGATCAGGCCGATGAACTGGGTCAGCCGGTCGAGCCAGAAGCGGATGCCGCCACCCGCCTCGGCGAGCCCCCGCACCCGCCAGCCGGCATCGGGAAAGCGGCTCTTGAGCGCGTTGATGACGGCGACGTCGGACGTGCCGGGCGGCAGGCGCAGCCGGTACTCCCAGTTCAGCAGGCTGCCGGGCTGGATGAGGCCCGATTCGGTCACCGCCTCGAAGGGAATCATGAGCCGCGGGCCCAGGCTCGCGAAGGCATTCAGCCCGCGGTCGGGCTCGCGGGCGATGATGCCACGGACCTCGACCGTGGCGTCGCCCACCCGCACGCGATCGCCGGGCGCGAGGTTCATGCGCTTGAGCGCCGCTTCCTCGACCACCGCGCCCCACACGCCGTCACGCTTGGCGAGCGCGTCGGCGAGCGCGCCGCCGCCTTGCAGCTCGACAGTGCCATAGAGCGGATAGCCGGGCTCGACTGCCTTGAGTTGCACCAGGGTCGGCCGCCCGTCCGACTTGGTCGGGCGCGCCATGGCGCGGCTGTCGATCCAGCGCACCAACTGGCCCTGCGTCTTCAGGAAGTCGACCTGCTCGGGCGTCGCCTCGCGATAGAGCAGCGAGATCGCCACATCGCCGCCCAGGATCTCGCGCGCGTCGGCGCGCAGGCCTTCCTCGACGGCGCGGCTGAACGACAGGATGCCCGTGATCGCTGCCACGCCCAGCGCCAGGCAGGCGATGAACAGGCGGAAGCCCGCCAGGCCGCTGCGCATCTCGCGCCGGGCGAGGCGGAAGGCCAGGTTCATCGCAAGACCGTCACTGGGCCGCCAGGACGGCTGGCATGCGCTCGTCGCCGACCAGAAGACCGTCGGCGATGCGCAGGATGCGATCGCAGCGGGCCGCCAGCGCCATGTCGTGGGTGATCAGGATCAGGGTCGCGCCATCGGCGCGCGCCAGCTCGAACAGGAGATCCATCACCTGCTTGCCGGTGACACCGTCGAGATTGCCGGTCGGCTCGTCGGCCAGCAGGAGCTTGGGCCGCGTGACGAAGGCGCGGGCCACGGCGACACGCTGCTGCTCGCCGCCCGAGAGCTGCGCCGGATAGTGGCCGATGCGATGGCCCAAGCCGACCCTGGTGAGCGCAGCTTCGGCCAATTCGAAGGCATCGCCGCGGCCGGCGAATTCCAGCGGCAGCGCCACGTTCTCATGCGCCGTCATGGTGGGGATGAGATGGAAGCCCTGGAAGACGATGCCGATATTGTCGCGCCGCAGACGCGCGCGATCGTCGTCGCCGAGCGGCCCGAGATCGCGCCCGGCCACCTCGACCCGCCCCGACGTGGCGCGCTCCAGGCCGCCCGCCACCATCATCAGGCTGGATTTGCCGGCGCCGGAGGGCCCGACGACGGCGGTGATCTCGCCGGCGGCGATATCGAGCGTAATGCCGCGCAGGATATTGACCGTGCCGGCATCGCTTGCCATGTCGAGATGGACGTCGGAAAGACGGACGATGCGGCCGTGCACAAGCGACGAGGCTGCGGCGGGTGAGGCTGTCAAGCGGACTCCGGAAAAGAGGCCATGGTTCTCAGCATTGGATATGGTCGTTTTGCGGCAGCGGTCAATTCGCGGCTGGTCACGATTCTGTTGTGCCTGCCGTTATTGTGCCCGTTTGCATTGTGTCTGTCGGCCACAGCCCATGCACAAAGCACGCCGCTACAAACGCCGGTCAAGCTCGCCATCCTGGGCGACAGCCTGGCGGCAGGCTATGGCGTGAAGCCCGAGCAATCGATCCCGGCCCGCCTCGAGGCGGCGTTGAAGGCGCAGGGCCGCAGGGTGACCGTCATCAATCACGGCGTGTCGGGAGACACCACGGCGG
>JABCYT010000537.1 GCA_013290035.1 Alphaproteobacteria bacterium | reverse complement strand
CGGAATGAAAGTGGAATTTGTGGCCTTTCCGAAGGCCTTCTCGGGCAACGTGGCGGTCATCGTCGCCGCCGACAAACAGCTCCTGGCCAGCGCGCAGGCCATCGACAAGGATGCAGGCGGAGCCATCGTCCGGGCCATCGCCGCCAGCCGCTTCACCGGTGCCAAGGGCCAGTCGCTCACGCTGCTGGGGCAGTCCGGCGGCATCGCCCGCTTGAGCCTGCTGGGCGTCGGCAAGTCGCGTGAACTGGATGCCCGTGCCGCGGAAGCCCTGGGTGGCATCGTTGCGGCAGAGGCCAATGCGTCGGGCCAGAAGGCCGTGACCGTGGTCGTCGATCCCGTCAAGGGCAGCCGGCTGACGCCTGGCCAGATCGCTGCCCGCATCGCGCTCGGAGCACAACTGCGCAACTACCGTTTCGACAAATACAAGACCAAGGACAAGCCCGAGCAGAAGCATTCGCTCGAGCAGATCACGGTGGCGGTGGCAGGCCCGGCCGAGGCGCGCCGCGCCTATGAGCGGCTCGAGCCCACGATCGGGGCGGTGTTCTTGGCCCGCGACCTGGTGAGCGAGCCCGCCAACGTCCTCTATCCGGCCGAATTCGCCCGCCGCGCCCGCGAGCTCACCAAGCTCGGCGTCAAGGTCGAGATCCTGGGCGAGGCCGAGATGAAGAAGCTCGGCATGAATGTGTTGCTCGGCGTCGGCCAGGGCAGCGAGCGCGAATCGCAACTCCTGATCATGCGCTGGATGAACGGGCCGAAGTCGCAGAAGCCCGTCGCCCTGATCGGCAAGGGCGTGTGCTTCGACACCGGCGGCATCTCGCTGAAGCCCGCCAGCGGCATGGAAGACATGAAATGGGACATGGGCGGCGCCGGCGCCGTCACCGGCGCGATGCGCCTGCTGGCCGGCCGCAAGGCGCGCGCCAACGTGGTCGGCGTCTGCGCCCTGGTCGAGAACATGCCCGACGGCAATGCCCAGCGACCGGGCGACGTGGTCAAGAGCATGTCGGGCCAGACCGTCGAGGTCATCAACACCGACGCCGAGGGCCGTCTGATCCTGTGCGATGCCATGTGGTATGCGCAGGAGAAGTTCAAGCCGCAGGCGATGGTCGAGCTCTCGACCTTGACCGGCGCCATCATCGTCTCGCTGGGTCATGAGCGCGCCGGCCTGTTCAGCAACAACAGCGCGCTGTCCAACAAGTTGCGCGCAGCGGGGGCGGGGATCGGCGAGAAGCTGTGGCGCATGCCGCTCGGGCCGAAATACGACAAGATGATCGATTCCGAAATTGCCGACATGAGGAACGTCACCAACAGCCGCGACGCCAGCTCGATCACGGCGGCGCAGTTCCTGCAGCGCTTCGTGCAGGACGGCGTCGCCTGGGCCCATCTCGATATCGCGGGCGTGGCCTGGTCGAACAAGGGCGACAGCACGACGCCGAAGGGCGCCACGGCCTATGGCGTGCGCCTGCTCGACGCGTGGATCGCCGACAATTACGAGCGCTGACGGCGTCATGGCGACCGAGGTCAATTTCTATCATCTGACTCGATCGTCGCTCGAAGCCGCCTTGCCCCGCTTGCTCGTCAAGACGCTGCAGGCGGGTGAGCGGGCGGTGGTGATGCTGGGTTCGCCGGAACGGGTCGATGCGCTGAACACGCATCTCTGGACCTACGATCCCAACGGCTTCCTGCCGCATGGCGCGGCCAAGGACGGCGACGCCGAGCGCCAGCCGGTGTGGCTGACGCATCTCGACGAGAACCCGAACGGCGCCGGCTTCCTGTTCGTCGCCGACCACGCGCGATCGCAGAGGGTGGCCGACTACAAGCGCTGCTTCGAATTGTTCGATGGCCGCGACGAGACGGCGGTCGCCGAGTCGCGCGAGCGTTGGAAGGCCTATAAGGCGGCCGGCCACACCGTCGTCTACTGGCAGCAGACGCCGAGCGGCGGCTGGGAGAAGAAGGCCTAGGGACGCTTTTCGCGCGGATGCCAGTAGCCGCACCAGGCCGACTTGATCCGCTCCCAGATCGGCACCGGCCCCTCGGGACGGTAGAACGAGGGTGAGTCGGCCTCGAAACTCGCCATGTACGCGCGGTAGCTCAGCGGACGGCGGCGATTGGCCTGGGTCTGGGCGGCCAGCAGGTCGAGGCCGGTGTCGATGTCGAACAGCGGCGCCAAGGTCTCGCGCCGGCCGATCAGCAGCTCGGCGGCGGCATCCGGCACGTCCCATGCCGAAAACACGGCGGCGAGCTTGGCGATTTTCTCAGCGCTCCATCGCGCGCCGGCTTCGGCGCGACGGGGCGCCAGCACATCGCGCGCGTAGTAGGCCTCGCCCTGGAACGGCCGGCCCGACACGGTCTCCGCCGGCGTCGGCCAGATATAGCGGGCGGGCAGGGCGCGCGTGGAGCAGTTGCGCACGTCGAGGCGGAACAGGTCGAAGCCTTCGCCACGCAGGAAGCGGTCGGTGTTGTGGAAGGTGTGCTCGTCCGGCTGCTCGGTGCCGACGAAGTTGACCTCGAGCTGCACGGCGATGACGCCCAGCGCATCGAAGCGTCCCTTGACGGATTGCAGGATCTCGAAGTCGGCGCCGTCGATGTCGATCTTGATGTAGTCGAGATCGGTCCAACCTCGCTCAGCCAGCAGGTCGGCAACGACAACGGGCTTGCCGGGATCGGCAAGGCCCGTCAGCTCCCAGGCGTTGTGGCGAAACTTCTCCTCGGCCGAGGCGTCCTTGAGGCGTTCCTCTCGGATTTCCCGCGTGCGCATGAAGCTCATGCGGTCGCGCGTCCTCATGATCAGAGGCGCTGCCGGCCCGGCGGACAGATCGATCGGCTTGTTCGCGGAGCTGCTGACGAAAGCCGCCACGTAGGAGACGTCGGGATTGCGCTCGAGGCTGGCCAGGCGCTGGCATTCGGTCGCGCTGGCGTCGATCCCGAGCGCGCGCAGCCTGGGCCCGAAGGCGCGCCACATCGGATCGATGCCGCCCGAGCAACCGATGTCGAGCAACGCAAATTTTTCGCTCTTGAGCTTTGCGGCGACGAACGCCGAGAACGACAAGGGCATGCCGCAGATCAGACGGTCGCCACGGGCGTCGCCGGCGAGCCGACGGCGCCGGGCAGACGCAGTGGCGGGGCGGTCAGCAGGAAGCGCGAGCGCTTGTTGTCGCGCAACCACAGCGCCAGGTCCTTCAGCCACCAGATCTCGCCGAGATTGAGACCGAGCTTGAACAGGCAATGATTGTGGATGGGCAGCGAGGGATGCTCCGTATCGGCGGGGCCGGGTCTGGCGGGCACGGCCTCGACGCCGTAATTGTCCGCGATCAGCGCCGAGATCTGGCTGTCGGTGATCCACTGCAGCAACCGCTTGTCGCGGCCGTCGAGCACGCTGCACATGGCATGCGCGCGCATCGGGTCGACCTTCTTGTTCATCTTCGTGATTTCGTCGGTGAAGCCGGTATGGAGCAACAGCATGTCGCCCGGCTCGACGACCACCTTGTCGGCTTCGAGCACGCGGCGGAAATCGTCGTAGTTCACGTACTTGTGGTCGCGGCCATAGTGCTTTTCGAGATCGACCATCA
>JABCYT010000536.1 GCA_013290035.1 Alphaproteobacteria bacterium | reverse complement strand
GATCGTGCGGTCGGAATAGCCCGCCTTGCGCAGCATGGTGGCGCTGGCTGCCGCTTCGGGAATGCCGCCGAGGAAGATGCCGAGGATCAGGGTCAGCGACAGGTTGCCGAAGCCCGCGAACTTGGCGCCGATCACCAGGCAGCCCGGGATGGTGTCGAGGATGTTGCCGAAGACGATGGCAAGCCCGGCGCCTTTGCCCTGCTTGGCCTCCTGCAGGAGCCTGTGTTCCTCGCTTCGGCTCAGTCGGTCGACGCTCTCGCGTGCCGTTTGCACCCACAGCGTTGGGTTGACATCGCCGCTGCGCAGGTTGGCGATGGCACGCTCGTGGCTGAGCTTGCGCACCTCTTCGTCGAGGAAGGGATTTTCGGCCAGCAACCTGTCGAAATCGTCCTTGCCGATCGTGAGCAGCCGGGTGTCGGCCTTGGCGCGAATGGTGGCGGTGCGCGTGCCTTCGCTCAGCAGCGCCATTTCGCCGAACGCCTGGCCGTCGCCCAGTTCCGCGAGCGTGCGCTGGTCGCTGCCGTTCAGCACTTCGACGACGCCGTGCGCGATGATGTAAAGAGCGTCGCCCGGATCGCCGGTGCGGAACACGATCTCGCCGGCCCTGGCGGCACGCTCCTGGACGCGATCGAGCAGCGGTTCGATCTGCTCGGCCGGGAGATGGCGCAGCAGGTCGCATTTCGACAGCAGCGCGAGCTTTTCGCCGACGGCCTGGCGCTTGCGGTCGAGCGCGTATTCCAGAAAGCGCGACGGATAACGAAGGGCGGCGCCCTTCTGCTCGAGGAACAGCGAGGTGACATAGTAGATGACCGCGCCCACGGCAAAGCCGCCGGCGATCGCCACCCAGGCGCCGCGCACGCTGGCGCCGTGCCGGACGAGATCGTCTGCGCCCTCGAAGCCGAGCTCGATCGCGAGCGCTGCGATCAGCGAACCGGCGGCGAAGGCGAGCACGCCGGCCAACACCTTCTTGGGAAACGGAAGATAAAGGCCGAGGACCGCGCCCAGCATGACCGAACTGGTCGTCACCAGGCCAAGCAGACCAACGGCCGCGATCTCGCCGAGAGAGAGGCCATCCGTCGTCAGAAGGACCTTCGAAAGACTTCTCAGCGCCCACCCTCCGCCATGGAAATACTCATAGAGGCCGGAGCGCAGAGCCACGGTGAGCACGACGACTGCGGCAAGGCACAGGATCGTCGCGGCCACGCGACCGATCCTGGCGAACCCTACGGCCGCAGGTCGCTCGGAGAGATGAACGCTGCTGGCGGTCATCGCTTTTCTCCTAGGCGGCCCGCGACCTGACGGGCGGGCGGCCGGGAACGGTCCCAACCGCTTCCGCCTCCTTCTCGATCGGCACGACCGTCTGCAGCACCTTGGCGAGTTTCATGTCGCCCATCGCGCCGAGCGGCGTCAGCGGCAGCCGCAACCCGTCGACCATCAAGCCGAGGCGATGCAGCGCGCGCTTGACCGGAATCGGATCGGCCTCGAGGAAGAGCGCCGCATGCAGCGGCGCCAGGATGCCTTCCAGGCGGGCGATGGCGTCGGTCTCGCGCCGATCGCAGGCTTTGTGGAGCGCCGCCGAAAGCGCGGGCGTCACGTTGGCCGTCACCGAGATACAGCCGTCGCCGCCGGCCAGGCGATGCGCCGCCTGCGTGGCGTCGTCGCCGGACAGCAATGCCAACCGATCGCCGAACCGCCAGCGCAGCCGTCCCACCCGCTCGACGTCGCCCGTCGCATCCTTCAGGCCGACGATGCGGGGCAGCTCGGCCAGGCGCTCGATCGTGGCCTCGGCCAGCGGGCGGGCGATGCGGGCCGGCGCGTCGTGGAGGATGATCGGGATCCCGACAGCGTCGTGGATCGCCTGGAAGTGGGCGATCAGGCCAGCCTGGGTCGGCTCCAGATAGTAGGGCGTGATGCAGAGCAGCGCCTGCGCGCCCGCCAGTTCGGCCGAGCGCGCAAGCTCGACGGCCATTTGCGTGTTGTGGCTGCCGGCGCCGGCGATCACCGGCACGCGCCCTGCGGCCGCCGCCACGGTCCGCTCCACGATGCGGTGATGTTCGCCGGCCGTCAGCAACGAGGCCTCGCCGGTCGGGCTGCAGGGCACGAGGGCGGCCATGCCGTGATCGATCTGGCGATGGCACAGTCTTTCGAGCGCGGGAAAATCCACGGCGCCGGCGCGGAGCGGCGTCGGCAGCGCCACGCACGGCCCATGAAGCTTGAAGACCTTGTTGCCCATGACTCTCCTCGTTACGCGACCATCGCCTCAGCGCGAACGTTACTCACCGTTGGCGGTGCTGGCCGCCGGGCCGGCGGATGGCGCGCAACCGAAGTAGATCCGGCAATGCGATTGCCACGACTTTGAATCGCCGGTCGTTTCGACCGGAGCGCTCATCGGTTTTATGTCGACGCAGAGCAGCGCGAGCGTAAGCGCTGCGATCTTGATCAGACTGGCGACAAGCGGCATCGGTTGCGTCCCGCGGTGGACGCTCCATTACCTAAATCGATGGATATATGATTTCGAGAAGGTCCCGCTGCGCCCGGCATAGTCGCCGTATATGAAACGGCGCATCGAGACGCAGCCCGGCCGCTAGATCTCGATGCGGCTGCCCAATTCGACGACGCGGTTGGCCGGCAGGCCGAAAAAGTCGCCGGCGCTCGAGGCCAGGCGCGCCAGGGTCAGGAACAGCTTCTGTTGCCAGCGCGGCAGCAGCGGCCGGCTCGCGCCGACGAAGCTGTTGCGGCCGATGAAGTAGGAGGTCCGCATCGGGTCGAACGGCACGCCCTTGTCGGCCAGCAGGCTGAGGTCGCGCGGCACGTCGGGTTGTTCCATGAAGCCGTAGCGCAGCACCACCCGGTGCACGCCCTTGCCGAGATGGGTGATCTGCGAGCGCTGGTCCGCCGCCACGGAGGGCACGTCCGGCACCTCGACGGTCAGCAGCACCACGTGCTCGTGCAGAACTTCGTTGTGCTTGAGATTGTGCAGCAGGCAGTTGGGCGCATTGCCCGAGAACGCCGTGAGGTAGACGGCGGTGCCCTGCGGACGGTGGACGCGGCCCGGGCCGATGCTGTCGAGCAGGGACTCGATCGGCAATGTGCCTTCGTTCTCGCGTCTGCCGACGGCGAGGCGGCCCTGCAACCAGGTCCACATTGCGGTGAAGATCGCGCCGGCGATGACGAGCGGCACCCAGCCGCCTTCGAAGAACTTCAGCAGGTTGGCGGAGAACAGCGTGAGGTCGACGATCAGGAAGGCGGAGAACACCGGAACCGCCAGCGCCCAGCTCCATTTCCAGCCGCGCACCGCCAGCGCCAGCACCAGGATGGTGGTCATCAGCATGGTGCCGGTCACGGCAATGCCGTAGGCCGCGGCCAGGTTGCTCGCCGACTTGAAGGACAGCACCAGCGCCACCACGCCGGCCAGCAGTAGCCAGTTGACCGCCGGCACATAGATCTGGCCGAACTCGCTGGCCGAGGTGTGCTGGACACGCACGCGCGGGCTCAGGCCCAGCAGAGTGGCCTGCTGCGCCATCGAGAAGGCGCCGGAGATGGTGGCCTGCGAGGCGATCACGGTG
>JABCYT010000535.1 GCA_013290035.1 Alphaproteobacteria bacterium | reverse complement strand
CCCTCGCCGCCCGCGAGGTCATCGACCTCGGAAAAATCCTCATCCAGATGAAACAGCTCCCATTTGTCGTTCTCGAACGGCGTGCCCGGCGGATGATAGGCGACCGCCTTCCATCCCGCGTGCCAGATGCCGCGATGACCGAACATCTCGAAATATTGCGGCGACGATTTTGACGGCGCGGCCGGCTCGGCGATCGAGCGGGCAAAGCTCTCGCCCTCGATCGGCATCTGGGGACAGCCGGCAATCGCGGCGGGCGCCTCGATACCGATCAGCTCGAGCAGCGTCGGCACGAGGTCGCAGGCATGGACGAACTGGTGGCGCAGTTCGCCGCGCGCCAGGATCCGCTTCGGCCAGGACATGATCAGGGGATCGCGGATGCCGCCGCCATGGGTGTTCTGCTTGTAGCGGCGCAGCGGCGTGTTGGCGGCCATCGCCCAGCCCAGCGGAAAGTTGGAATGGGTGTCCGGCCCGCCGATATCGTCGATGCGCGCGATCTTCTCCTCGATCGGCTCGCGGCGCAGGTTGTAGGGGCCCATGGCATTGACCATGCCCAGCGGCCCGCCCTCCTGGCTGGCGCCGTTGTCCGACATGACGACGATCAGGGTGTTGTCGAGCTGGCCCGCGGTCTCGAGGAAGCCGACCAGGCGCGCGATGTGCTGATCGGCATGATCGAGCATGGCGGCATAAGCTGCCTGCAGGCGCGTATAAAGCCGCTTCTCGCCATCGGGCGCCTCGCTCCACGGCTTCACCGCATCGTTGCGCGGCGGCAGGCGCGTGCCCCGCGGCACAATGCCCAGCTCGATCTGGCGGGCGAGCCGGCGATCGCGCTCGGCGTCCCAGCCGTCCGCGAACAGCGCGTCGTATTTGCGGATGAGGTCGAACGGCGCCTGGTGCGGCGCGTGGCAGGCGCCGAAGGCCAGCCACATCAGCCACGGCATCGCTTCGTTGTCGCCGACATGATCGGCGATGTAGCGGATGCCCTGGTCGACCAGATCCGACGTCAGATGATAGCCTGTGGCGAAGCTGCCCGGCGGATCGAGCGGCGTGTTGTCGCGCACCAGCTCCGGCGCGTACTGGTCGGTCTCGGCGTCCATGAAGCCGTAGAAGCGATCGAAGCCGCGGCCGAGCGGCCAGCCGTCGAACGGGCCGGTGGCGCCCGATTCGGTGAGCGAGGTGACGTGCCACTTGCCCAGCATGTAGTTGCGATAGCCGTGCGGACGCAGCATCTCGGCCAGGGTGCCGGCCTCGTGGGAGATCTTGCCGCGATAGCCGGGATAGCCCGAATCGAAGTTGGCGAGGCAGCCCACGCCCACCGAATGGTGGTTGCGGCCGGTCAGCAGCGCCGCCCGCGTGGTCGAGCACATCGCCGTGGTGTGGAAGCCGGTGTAGCGCAGGCCCCGTCCGGCGAGGGCGTCGATGGCGGGCGTCGAGATCGGCGAGCCGTAGCAGCCGAAATCGGAAAACCCGACATCGTCGAATAGCGCGACCAGGATGTTTGGCGCGCCATCAGGCCGTTTCGGCGTGGCCGGCCAATAGGGCTGGGACTCGCCCACTGTCTTGCCGATCCTGGCGGCCATGCGTTTCCTCTTTGTTTCATCCGTTGTCCGACACCCTAGCACCGCAAGCAACTTGTGACGCTTCATGGCTCGGGCTAGGGAAAGTTATGGCTCAGTTCACGTCCGACGACTTGACGCTCGCCTACGACGAATTCGGTCCCGCCGACGGCCGGAAGGCGATGGTGCTGGTGCACGGCTTCTCGTCCAACAAGTACGAGAACTGGAAGCGCATGGGCTGGTACGACGCCATTGCCGGCAAGGGCCTGCGCGGCTTCGCCCTGGACTGCCGCGGCCACGGCGAGAGCGCCAAGCCGCACGATCCCGCCCGCTACGATCGCGAGGCGATGGCCAAGGATGTGTTCACCTTGATGGACCATGCTGGCGTCGAGCGCGCTCATCTTTTGGGCTTCTCGATGGGCGCGCACATCGCACTGACGGCCGCGATGAACGAGGGCGGCCGCATCGATCACCTGGTGGTCGCGGGCGTCGGCGGCAGGATCTTCGAACCGGCGCGCGAGCCCGAGGCCATGGCCAAGGCGATGGAAGCCCCGTCGCCCGACGAAATCAGCGACCCGATGCTGAAAAGCTTCCGCCACTTCGCCGACGAGCAGAAGGAGGACCGGCTGGCGCTGGCCGCCTGCTCGCGCGGGCCGCGCTCGACCGTCACCCGCGACGCGCTGATAGCGATCCGCCGGCCGACCCTGGTGATCACCGGCGCCCGCGACCAGCTCGCCGGGCCGCCACAGGGTCTGGCCGACGCGATACCCGGCGCCAAGGCCGTAACCATCCCCGGCTGCGACCACTTCTCGATGATCGCGCATGGCCTGTTCAAGGCGAGCGTCTTCGACTTCTTCGACGGCTGGCTGGAGTAGACGACCAATGGCGAAAAGCGTGGCCAAGGTCCCCTTCAAGCGCATCTGCGAGCGCGCCGCCAAGCGCAAGGGCGGCGAGAAGGTCTTAGCGAGCCTGATGCCCAAGAAGCCGAACAACAAGGCGCTGGCCAAGCTCTCAGACGACCGCGTGCTGTCGGAAATGGCGGCTCGCGTCTTCTCGGCGGGCTTCGTGTGGAGCGTCATCGACCAGAAGTGGCCAGGCTTCGAGGAGGCGTTCCTCGAGTTCAATCCCAAACGGCTGTTGTTCCAGCCGGCTGAGTTCTGGGAGAAGCTCGCCTCCGACAAGCGTATCGTGCGCAATCCGCAGAAGATCAAGTCGGTGCGCGACAACGCCCGGTTCGTGAGCGAGATCGCGGCCGAGCACGGCAGCTTCGGCAAGTTTCTGGCCAACTGGCCGGCCGACGATCAGGTCGGGCTGCTGGAAGTGTTCGCCAAGCGCGGCTCGCGGCTGGGCGGTTTCAGCGGCCAGTACCTGCTGCGCTTCCTGGGTTGGGACGCCTTCGTCCTGTCGGGCCACGTCCTGCTTTGCCTGCGCGATGCGGGAGTCCCCCTGAGCGCGACCGGCACGTCGAAGAAGGACCTGCGCGCGGCGCAGGCGCAGCTCAACGCCTGGAAAGAAGAGAGCGGCCTGCCGATGGCCCATGTCTCGCGCATCTGCGCGCTGTCGATCGGCGAGAACTACGATGTCGCACGGCTGAAAGAGATCATGCAGCTATGACCGAGATCCTGCTGATCAATCCCAACACGACGGCCTCGATCACCGAGCTGGTGCTGAAGACCGCCCGGCGCTTCGCCGCCCAGGGCACTAACCTGCGCGCCGTCACCGGCGCCTTCGGGCCGCGCTACATCGCCTCGCGCGTGGGTTACGCCATCGCCGGCCACGCCGCGGTCGACGCCTTCGCTAACGATCGCAGCCGAAAGGACGCCGTCGTGCTGGCCTGCTTCGGCGATCCAGGCCTCGCCGCGCTCAAGGAGATCGCCAAGGTGCCGGTGGTCGGCATGGCCGACGCCTCGATCCTGCAAGCCTGCGCCATGGGCAACCGTTTCTCGATCGTCACAGGCGGCGAGCGCTGGAAATCTATGCTGGAGGAGTTCGTCGCCAGCCACGGCCTCTCATCGCG
>JABCYT010000534.1 GCA_013290035.1 Alphaproteobacteria bacterium | reverse complement strand
TTCGCCCGCCTGATGCAGAGCGAGGACCGCCAGGAATTCGCCCGCGCGCTGCAGCAGAAGCGGGCGCCGGTCTATCGCGGACGCTAGTCGCAAAGCCCGAGAGGAGGAAAACATGATCCGCACAATCGCCATTGCCGTTGCCGCGTGCTTGCCGCTGGCCGCCAACGCGGCCGACCTCACCATCAAGCTGAGCGGCGCGCACAACGCCGAGGGCGCGCTGTCGGCGGCGATCTATGCCGGCAAGGAGGCCTTCCCCAAGGAGGGCCAGCAGGTCGCTGGCTTCCGTCAGAAGGCTGCGACCGGCACGGTCAGCGTCACCTTCCACGACCTGCCGCCGGGCCGCTACGCGGTGACCGCGCTGCACGACGAGAACAACAACGGCAAGCTCGACCGCGACGCCACCGGCATTCCGTCGGAGGGTTACGGCGTCTCCAACGACGCGCGCGAGCTCCTCTCGCCGCCCTACTGGGACAAGGCCTCGTTCGAGCTCGGCAGCGAGCCCAAGACCGTCACCGTCAAGATCGAGTACTAGGAGGTCGCCATGCGCGCCATCACGCTGGAACAGATGAAAGAGCTGCAGGGAGCCGAGGAGTTGGAATTCGCCTCGCCGATCCCGACCCAGATCGTCTCAAGCGACGAGTACCTGCCGACGCCGCAGACCCCGAAGCAGCGCGAGGTCGAGGTGCGGCTGAAGGACCTGGGCGACCGGCTCGCCGGGCGCCAGGGCATGAGCCGCCGGCGCTTCTTCCAGACCGCGGCCGGCATGGCCGCGTCGTACCTGGTGATGAACCAGGTCTACGGGTCGCTGTTCTCCGTGGCGCGGGCGGAAACCATGACGCCGGAACTCGCGCAAGCACGCGCCGAGTCTCTGAAGGGCCAGTTCATCCTCGACGCGCACACCCACTTCATCCGCGACGATCCCGCGCCGTTCGTCGCCGATGCCAAGCGGATCGGCGGCCTGATGTGGCAGCGCACGCTATCGGCCAAGACCGGCTGGAACCCCGACATGAAGGGCAAGGAGCAGACAGTCGAGGACCTGAAGTTCGACAACTTCATGAAGGAGATCTACCTCGACAGCGACACCAAGCTGGCGCTGCTCAGCAACGCGCCGTCGACCGATCCCAAGGACTGGATCCTGCCGCAGGAGGCGGTGTTCAAGGCGCGCGAGCGGGTCAACAAGGAGGCGGGCGCGCAGCGGCTGCTGGCGCACTTCACCCTGACGCCCGGCCAACCCGGCTGGCTGGACGCGGTCGACCACGCGATCGAGGTCCTGAAGCCCGAGGGCTGGAAGGCCTACACGATCGGCGACTTCGTGATCGCCCATGGTGGCGTCGGCGCCTACAAGCTCGACGACGAAAAGCTGATGTATCCCTTCTACGAGAAGGCGGCGAAGGCCGGCATCAGGAACGTCTGCGTCCACAAGGGCCTGTTCCCGCTATTCGCCGAACAGAAGCTGCCCCATCTCGTGGGCAACGCGCAGGTCGCCGATGTCGGCAAGGCGGCCAAGGACTGGCCGCAGCTCAATTTCGTGATCTATCATTCGGGGTATCGCCATCTCGGCGGCCCGCCGAGCGACGGCGTCGACGAATGGGAGAAGACCGGGCGGCTGTCGTGGCTCACCGACCTCGCCGAGATCCCCGAGAAGCACGGCGTCAGCAACGTCTATGGCGACCTGGGCGCGATCTTCGCCTGGAACGTGATCGCCCAGCCGGTGCTGGCCGCGGCGATGATGGGCACCCTGGTCAAGGGGCTGGGCCACGACCACATCATCTGGGGCACCGACTCGGTGTGGACCGGCTCGCCGCAATGGCAGATCGAGGGCCTGAGGCGACTCGAGATCCCCGAGGACATGCAGAAGAAGCACGTCTTCGCGCCGCTCGGTGCCGCCGACGGCCCGGTCAAGAACGCCATCCTGGGCGAAAACGGCCGGCGCCTTTTTGCGCCCAAGCGCAAGGCGGGGCTGGAGAGCCCCGACCGCTTCACGCTGATGAAGGCCGAATATGACCGGCAGGGCGGCGCGCGCAGCAACCTGCGTTACGGCTACGTTCACAAGCCGACATGAAGGGGCCGACATGAAGGGGCCGGCATGAAGGCCCTGCTCCTGGCGCTTGCCGTCACGCTCGCCGCCGTCACGTCGGCCGGCGCGCAGACGGCCGAGCGGCTCTACGTCATGGATTGCGGCCACAATTCCGCGAAGGACCAGTCGATCTGGTCGCCCGGGGTCGATGTCGGCAAGCCGATCGAGCAGGCCAACACCTGCAGCCTGATCAGGCACGGCAGCCAGTGGCTCCTGTGGGACACCGGATATCCCGACGCCATCGCCGACACTCCGGTCGACACGCCGGTGGGCCACGCCACCCGCGCCAAGACGCTTATGGGCCAGCTCGCGGAAATCGGCGTCAAGCCGGCCGACATCGCCCTGGTCGCGGTGTCGCACACGCACCCCGACCATATCGGCAATGTCGACCGCTTCCCCGCATCGCTGCTCCTGATCCAGAAGGCCGAGTTCGACTGGGCCTTCGCGCCCGGCAAGCGGCCGCTGTTCAAGAAGGACCGACCGCTGAAGCTGCTCGAAGGCGACGATGACGTGTTCGGCGACGGCAGCGTCACGCTCCTCTCCACGCCCGGCCATACGCCGGGACACCAGTCGCTGCTCGTGCACCTCGCCCGGAGCGGCTGGATCCTGCTGGCGGGCGATGCCGCGCACTTCAAGGACAACTGGGACAACGATCGCGTGCCCTCGATCAACGCCAGCGCCGAGCAGACCCACGCCTCGCACGCCCGCCTGGCCAGGATCCTGGCCGAAAAGAACGCGCAGCTCTGGATCAACCACGACCTGCCGACCTTCGAGCGCCTGAAGCAGTCGCCGCAATTCTACGACTGAGACCGCGCGCTCTCGCTATTCGCCCGCGGATACGCGCCGCGGCCGGCGCACGGCGCGCACCTTGCCGCTGCGTCCGCCGCCGCAGAAGAAGCGGTCGCCGCCATCGGACTCGAGCCCCGACACGGCCACGCCGGGCGGCATCTTGAGCTCTTCCAGGACTCGTCCGGTTCGCGGATCGATCCGCCGCAACTCGCTCTCGTCGTTTTCCCAGGTGCCGTGCCACAGCTCGCCCTCGACCCAGGTGACGCCGGTGACGAAGCGGTTGGACTCGATGGTGCGCAGGATCTTGCCGGTCTCGGGATCGATCTGGTGGATCTTGCGCGCGCGATGCTGGCCCACCCACAGCGACCCTTCGGCCCACGCCATGCCGGAGTCGCCGCCGTCGCCGGGGGCGGGGATCGTCGCCAGCACCTGGCCGGTCTGGGGATCGATCTTTTGGATGCGCTTCTCGAAGATCTGGAACAGGTGCCGGCCGTCGAACGCCGTTCCTGCATGCGCGTCGGCGTCGATCCTGCGCACCATCGTGCCGCTTTCGGGATCGAAGGCGTTCAGCCTGTCGCCCGAGGCGAACCAGACGTGCCGGCCGTCGAACGTCAGGCCATGCACATGGTCGACCCCGGGGAAGGGTCCGTATTCGCGAAGGATCTCGGCGGGTGCTTGGATCATGCTTTCATCCTTTGCTGGAGTGGC
>JABCYT010000533.1 GCA_013290035.1 Alphaproteobacteria bacterium | reverse complement strand
CAGGTGCGCTACCGCGGTACGGTCGGCGGCAATGTCGCCAACGGCGATCCCGGCAACGACCTGCCGGCCCTGATGATGGCGCTCGGCGCGACCTACCGCCTGGAAGGGCCGGCGCGCGCGCGCAACGTCGCGGCCGCCGAGTTCTATCAGGGCGCCTATTTCACCGCGCTCGAGCCTGGCGAGATCCTGACGTCGGTTTCAATCCCGGTTCCGGCGGCCGGCCACGGCCATGCCTATGAAAAGCTGAAACGCAAGATCGGCGACTACGCCACCGCCGCGGCCGCGGTCGTCCTCACCCTGGCAAACGGCAAGGTCGCCACCTGTTCGATCGGCCTCACCAACCTGTCCGAAACGCCATTACTTGCCGGCGACGCGGCGCGCGCGGTGATCGGGACGGAACTCGACGAGGCGACGCTGAAGAAGGCGGCGGCAGCCGCCCGGGCGATCATGTCGCCGGCGGCGGACGCGCGCGGGCCGGTCGAATACCGCAAGCATGTCGGCGGCGTGATGGTCATGCGGGCGCTGCAGCGTGCCGCCAGTCGCGCCAGCTGAGGGAGGCAACAATGGCAAAGATCCATGTGACGATGAAGGTGAATGGCGCCGAGGTCGAAGGCCTCGTCGAACCGCGCACACTGCTGGTCCATTTCATCCGCGAGAACCTGCAGCTCACCGGCACCCACATCGGCTGCGAGACGACGCATTGCGGCGCCTGCACGGTCGATCTCGACGGCGCATCGGTGAAGAGCTGCACCGTGTTCGCCGTCCAGGCCAATGGCGCCGAGATCGCCACGATCGAAAGCATGGCCAATCCGGACGGCACGCTGTCGGCCCTCCAGGAAGGCTTCCGCATGATGCACGGGCTGCAGTGCGGCTATTGCACGCCCGGCATGATCGTGCGCGCGCACCGGCTGCTCAAGGAGAACCCTGATCCGGACGAAGAGGATATCCGCTTCGGCATTTCCGGGAATCTCTGTCGTTGCACCGGCTACCAGAACATCGTCCGGGCGATCCAGTATGCCGCGGCGAAAATCAATGGCGCCCAGTTCAAGGAGGCCGCGGAATGAACGACATGACTCCCACGCGGGAACAACGCGAAGCCAAGCTCGAGGGCATGGGCTGCAAACGCAAGCGCGTCGAGGACATCCGTTTCACGCAAGGCAAGGGCAACTACGTCGACGACATGAAGCTGCCGGGCATGCTGCACGGCGACTTCGTGCGCTCGCCCCACGCCCATGCGCGCGTCAAGGCGATCCGCAAGGACGAAGCCCTGAAGGTGCCAGGCGTCCTCGCCGTGCTGACGGCAGAAGACCTCAAGGGCGTCAATCTCGCCTGGATGCCGACCCTGGCCGGCGACGTGCAGATGGTGCTGGCCGACGGCAAGGTGCTGTTCCAGAATCAGGAAGTGGCGTTCGTGGTGGCCACCGACCGCTATGCCGCCGACGACGGCATCGCCAGAGTCGAGGTCGACTACGAGCCGCTCCCGGTCGTCATCGATCCCTTCACGGCGATGGCTGCGGACGCGCCGGTGGTGCGCGAGGACATCAAGGACAAGAAAGACGGCGCACATGGCCCGCGCAAGCACCACAACCACATCTTCGAGTGGACGGTTGGCGACAAGGACTTGACCGATGCCGCCTTCCGCAAGGCCGAGGTGACGATCAAGGAGCTGATCTCATACCATCGCACTCATCCGTCGCCGCTCGAAACCTGCCAGTGCGTCTGCTCGTTCGACAAGATCAAGGGCGAGCTCACAATCTGGGGCACCTTCCAGGCCCCGCACGTGATCCGCACCGTGGTCGCGCTGATCGCCAAGCTGCCGGAGCACAAGATCCACGTGATCTCACCCGACATTGGCGGCGGCTTCGGCAACAAGGTCGGCGCCTATCCCGGCTACATCTGCTCGGCCGTCGCCTCGATCGTCACCGGCAAGCCGGTGAAGTGGGTCGAAGACCGCATGGAGAACCTCACCGCCACGTCGTTCGCACGCGACTACCACATGACGACCGAGATCGCGGCGACCAAGGAAGGCAAGGTCACCGGGCTGCGCGTCCATGTCCTTGCCGATCATGGCGCGTTCGACGCCTGCGCCGACCCATCCAAATGGCCGGCCGGCTTCTTCAACATCGTCACGGGATCCTACGACTTCCCGACAGCGCATCTTGCCGTGGACGGCATCTACACCAACAAGGCGCCGGGCGGCGTCGCCTATCGCTGTTCGTTCCGGGTGACGGAGGCGGCCTACTGCATCGAGCGGGGGATGGACATTCTCGCCCAGAAGCTCGGCATGGACCCGGCGGAGCTCCGGCTCAGGAACTTCATCAAGCCGGAGCAGTTCCCGTACCATTCGGCGCTCGGTTGGGAGTACGACTCCGGCGACTATCACACCGCCATGAAGAAGATGATGGAGAGCGTCAAATATGCCGACCTCCGCCAGGAGCAGAGCGCCAAACGCGAAGCCTTCAGACAGGGCAAGACGCGCGACATCATGGGCGTCGGCGTGTCCTTCTTCACCGAGATCGTCGGCGCCGGCCCATCGAAGAACTGCGACATCCTGGGCATCGCCATGTTCGACTCCTGCGAGATCCGGCTGCACCCGACGGGCGCCGGCGTCGCCCGCGTCGGCACCAAGAGCACCGGCCAGGGCCACGAGACGACCTGGGCGCAGATCATCGCCAGCGAGATCGGCATTCCAGCCGACGACATCATGGTGGAGGAAGGCAACACCGACACCGCGCCTTACGGTCTCGGCACCTACGGCTCGCGCTCGACGCCGGTGGCGGGTGCCGCGATCGCCATGGCGGCGCGCAAGATCAAGGCCAAGGCGCAGATGATCGCCGCCTACAAGCTCGAAGTGCACGAGGACGACCTCGAGTGGGATATCGACGGGTTCCGGGTGAAAGGTCTCCCGGAAAAGTCGATGTCCATGAAGGATATCTGCTGGGCGGCTTACAATTCCGTGCCGCCCGGCATGGAGCCCGGCCTGGAGGCGGTGAGCTACTACGATCCGCCCAACATGACCTATCCATTCGGCGCCTATATCTGCGTCATGGACATCGATGTCGATACCGGCGTCTACACGGTCCGCCGCTTCTACGCCCTCGACGATTGCGGCACGCGCATCAATCCGATGATCATCGAGGGCCAGGTGCATGGCGGCCTGACCGAGGCCTTCGCGATCGCGATGGGCCAGGAGATCCGCTACGACGAGACAGGCAACGTGGTCACCGGCTCGTTCATGGACTTCTTCATGCCGACGGCGGTCGAGACACCGCACTGGGAGACCGACTTCACGGTGACTCCCTCGCCGCATCACCCGATCGGCGCCAAGGGGGTCGGCGAGAGTCCGAATGTCGGGGGCGTGCCGGCGTTCTCCAACGCCGTCAACGACGCCTTCTCCTTCCTGGGCAGCACTCATATCCAGATGCCGCACGACTACTGGCGCAACTGGCGGGCGGCGAAGGGCCTGGGTGTCGTGGCGTAGCGGAATGGGCGCTGATGCGCCGGTGCCAGCCATGACCCTCTCCCGCGACCAGATCGCCGCGCGCCTCGCCGACGCCGGCTATATCGCCGATGGCGAACTGGCCACCGC
>JABCYT010000532.1 GCA_013290035.1 Alphaproteobacteria bacterium | reverse complement strand
AGCGGGCCTGGAGGCCCGCGGTCCGGCAAGACGGCGAGGTACAACAATGAAAGCCGCGATCCTCGTTTTCCCTGGCTCCAATCGCGAAGTCGACGTCGCCCAGGCGATCGAGCTGGTCACCGGCCGCAAGCCCCAGATGATCTGGCACGGCGACGGCGATTTCGAGAAGACCGATTTGATTGTCGTGCCGGGCGGCTTCTCCTACGGCGATTATCTGCGCTGCGGCGCCATGGCGGCGCAGTCGCCGGTGATGGCCGAGGTCAAGCGCCGGGCGGCGCAAGGCGTGCCGGTGCTGGCGATCTGCAACGGCTTCCAGATCGCCGCCGAAGCGGGCCTGCTGCCGGGCGTGCTGATGCGCAACGCCCATCTGAAGTTCGTGTGCGCCGACGTCCATCTCAAGGTCGAGACCAGCCAGAGCCTGTTCACCAACCGCTACCAGGAAGGCCAGGTGATACGCGTGCCGGTGGCCCATGCCGAGGGCAACTATTTCGCCGACGAGGCTACCCTGAAGCGCATCGAGGATCGCGGCCAGGTGGCGTTCCGCTACTGCGCGCCCGACGGCACGGTCGACGGCACCGGCAATCCCAACGGCTCGATCCGCAACATTGCCGGCGTCTTCAACGAGAGCAAGACGGTGATGGGGCTGATGCCGCATCCGGAGAACGCCGTCGAGCCGATGTTCGGCGGCTCCGACGGCAAGGCGCTGTTCGAGGGCCTGGTCGAGGCCCTGACATGAGCAGCAAGCCCGCCGCCGTCGAGAAGAATCCTCCCGTCAAGCTGGCCAACGAGCCCGCCATCACGCCGCAGGTCGTGGCCGAGCACGGGCTGTCGCCCGACGAGTACCGGCGCGTGCTGGCCATCATGGGCCGCACGCCCACCCTGGTGGAGCTCGGCATCTTCTCGGCCATGTGGAGCGAGCACTGCTCCTACAAATCCTCCAAGGTCTGGCTCAAGAAACTGCCGACCAAGGCGCCGTGGGTGATCCAGGGGCCGGGCGAGAATGCGGGCGTCATCGATATCGGCGACGGCCAGGCCGCCATCTTCAAGATGGAGAGCCATAACCATCCCTCCTACATCGAGCCCTACCAGGGTGCGGCGACCGGCGTGGGCGGCATTTTGCGCGACGTCTTCACCATGGGCGCGCGGCCGGTGGCCAATCTCAATGCGCTGCGCTTCGGCGATCCCAAGCATCCCAAGACCCGCCATCTGGTGTCGGGCGTGGTGGCGGGCATCGGCGGCTACGGCAATTGCATGGGCATCCCGACGGTGGGCGGCGAGACCAACTTCCATGCCTCCTACAACGGCAACATCCTGGTCAACGCCATGACCGTGGGCATCGCGCCGTCGGACCGCATCTTCTATGCCGCCGCCGCGGGCGTCGGCAATCCGCTGGTCTATGTCGGCTCCAAGACCGGCCGCGACGGCATCCACGGCGCCACCATGGCCTCGACCGAATTCAACGAGGACAGCGAGGAGAAGCGCCCGACCGTGCAGGTCGGCGATCCGTTCGTCGAGAAGCTGCTGCTGGAAGCCTGCCTCGAGCTGATGGCGACCGACGCCATCGTCGCCATCCAGGACATGGGCGCGGCCGGCCTTACCTCATCGTCGTTCGAGATGGCGGCCAAGGGCGGGCTGGGTGTGGTCGTCGAGCTCGACAAGGTGCCGATGCGCGAGACCGGCATGAATCCCTACGAGCTCATGCTCTCCGAAAGCCAGGAGCGCATGCTGATCGTGCTGAAGCCCGGCCGCGAGGAGCTGGCGCGCAAGATCTTCGAGAAATGGGAGCTCGACTTCGCCGTCATCGGCCGTCTCACCGACACCGAGCGCATGGTGCTTTCGTGGCACGGCGACATCGTCGGCAACATCCCGATCCCGCCATTGGTCACCGAGGCGCCGGTCTACGAGCGACCGTGGACCCTCACGCCGCTGCCGGCCGTGATCGACACCGCGACAGTGCCGGCGCCGAAAGACTGGCGCGCCTCGCTGATCACCTTGATGAGCTGCCCCGACCTCGCCAGCAAGGCGTGGATCTGGCACCAGTACGACCACCTGATCATGGGCAACACGGCGATCCGCCCGCAGGATGGCGATGCCGCGCTGGTGCGCGTCAACGGCGGCCACAAGGGCCTCGCCATGACGTCGGACTGCACGCCGCGCTACGTGCAGGCCCATCCCGAAACGGGCGGCCGCCAGGCCGTGGCCGAGGCGTGGCGCAACATTACCGCGGTCGGCGCCACGCCGCTCGCCGTCACCGACAACATGAATTTCGGCAATCCGCAGAAGCCCGAGATCATGGGCCAGTTCGCCGGCGCCATCATGGGCATGGCCGAGGCCTGCAAGGCGCTCGACTTCCCCGTCGTGTCGGGCAACGTCTCGCTCTATAACGAGACCGAGGGGCGGCCGATCCTGCCGACACCGACCATCGGCGCGGTCGGCGTCATCGAGGACATCTCCCACGCCGTGGGCTCGCGGATCACCCAGGCGGGCCTCGCCATCGTGCTGCTGGGCGAGACGACGGGCTGGCTCGGCCAGTCGCTCTACCTGCGCGAGATGCTTGGCCGCGAGGAAGGTGCGCCACCGCCGGTCGATCTTTCGGTCGAACGGCGCAACGGCGACTTCGTGCGCGGCGAGATCGTCGGCCGCCGCGTCTCGGCCTGCCACGACCTTTCCGACGGCGGCCTGCTGGTCGGCCTGGCCGAGATGTGCCTGGCCGGCGGCACCGGCGTCACCGTGAAGCTGCCGGAAGGCGTCGCCCTGCCGCACGCCTTCCTCTACGGCGAGGACCAGGGTCGCTACGTGGCGGCGACCGACGATGGCGATGCGTTGCTGGCCGCGGCCCGGGCGGCCGGCGTGCCGGCGCTGCAGCTCGGCTATTCGGGCGGGCCCGACCTGATCGTGCAAGGCCTGCTGTCGATGGCGTTGAGCGACCTGAGGACGGCCCACGAAGCGTGGCTTCCCGACTATATGAACAGCGCTGCCTAGGAGCGGAACACACCATGCCGATGGCTGCCCAAGACATTATCCGCCTGATCCAGGAAGGCATTCCCGGGGCCGAGGTCGAGATCGAGGATATGGTCGGCGACGGTGACCATTATGCCGCCACGGTTATTTCCCCTGCCTTCGCTGGCAAATCCAAGGTGCAGCAACACCAGATGGTCTATGGCGCCCTGGGGGGCCGTATGGGGGGCGTTCTCCACGCCCTCAAATTGACCACCATGGCGCAACGGCCCTGAGCGCCTTATATTGACAGCAGACCCGCGCCCCCTCCGGCGCTCCTAGGAGATCGATATGAGCGAACCCCAGGTGTTCGAGCGCATCCGCGACGAGATCGGCAAGAACGACGTGCTGCTGTTCATGAAGGGCACGCCGGTGTTCCCGCAATGCGGCTTCTCGGCCGCCGTCGTCGAGGTGCTGAGCGAGCTCGGCGTGAAATTCCACGGCGTCAACATTCTGGTCGATCCCGAACTGCGCGACGGCATCAAGCAGTTCAGCCAGTGGCCGACCATTCCCCAGCTCTACGTCAAGGGCGAGTTCGTCGGCGGCTGCGACATCGTGCGCGAGATGGCCGAGACCGGCGAGCTGGAGCAGCTC
>JABCYT010000531.1 GCA_013290035.1 Alphaproteobacteria bacterium | reverse complement strand
CCGCCGGGGCGCCGATCGCGCCGGCCTCGCCACAGCCTTTGACGCCGAGCGGGTTGTGGGTGCACAGCGTCACGTGGGTCGACAGCGCGAAACTCGGCAGATCGTCGGCGCGCGGCATCGCGTAGTCGTTGTAGGAGCCGGTCAAGAGTTGCCCGGTTTCCTGGTCGTAGACGCAGCCTTCGAGCAATGCCTGGCCGATCCCCTGGGCGAGCCCGCCATGCACCTGGCCGGCGACGATCATCGGGTTGACGATGCGGCCGAAATCATCCGACGCGGTGAAGTTGACGACGGTCAGATGGCCGGTATCGGGGTCGATCTCGATTTCGGCGATATGCGCCCCCGACGGGAAGGTGAAGTTCTTCGGGTCGTAGAAGGCGGTCTCGTCGAGCCCGGGCTCCAGCTCGTCATGCGGGAAGTTGTGCGGCACATAGGCGGTCAGCGCCACCTCTCCGAGCGTCTTCGAACGGTCGGTGCCGGCGACGGTGAACTGGCCGTCCTTGAACTCGACATCGGCCTCGGAGGCTTCGAGCAGATGGGCGGCGATCTTGCGGCCCTTGGCGATCACCTTGTCCATCGCCTTGATGATCGCGGTGCCGCCGACCGCCAAGGAGCGCGAGCCGTAGGTGCCCATGCCGTAGGGAATCTTGGCGGTGTCGCCATGGACGATCTCGATCGACTCGATCGGGATGCCCAAGCCGTCGGCGACGAGCTGGGCAAAGGTCGTTTCGTGCCCCTGGCCGTGGCTGTGCGAGCCGGTGAGGATGCTGACGCTGCCGGTCGGGTGCACCCGCACCGCCGCGGATTCGAAGAGTCCGGCGCGGGCGCCCAATGAGCCGACCACCGCCGAGGGGGCAATGCCGCAGGCCTCGATATAGGTGGCGAGCCCGATGCCGCGCAGCTTGCCGCGCCGCGCCGCCTCCTGGCGCCTGCTCTCGAAGCCCTGATAGCCGGCGGCCTCCAGCGCCATCTCGAGCGTCGACTGGTAGTCGCCGCTGTCATATTGCAGCGCGACCGGCGTCTGGTAGGGGAAGGCGTTGGCCGGGATGAAATTGCGCCGGCGCAGCTCGGCCGGGTCGATGCCGACTTCGTCGGCGGCGAGATCGACGATGCGCTCCAACAGGAAGGTCGCCTCGGGCCGGCCGGCGCCGCGATAGGCATCGACCGGCACGGTGTTGGTAAACACCGCCTTTGTCTCGACATAGACCGCCGGGGTCGTGTAGGTGCCGGCGAGCAAGGTCCCATAAAGGTAGGTCGGGATGCAGGTCGCAAAGGTCGACAGATAGGCGCCCATATTGGCGATCGTCGAGACCTTGAGGGCGAGGAATTTGGCGTCCCGGTCGAGCGCCAGCTCGACATGGGTGACGTGGTCGCGGCCATGCGCGTCGGACATGAAGCTTTCCGAGCGGTCGGCGGTCCATTTGACCGGCTTCCGGACCTTGGCGGCGGCCCAGGTGACGATCGCCTCCTCGGCATAATGGTAGATCTTGGAGCCGAAGCCGCCGCCGACATCCGGCGCGACGACGCGCAGCCGCGCCTCCGGGAGGTGCAGCACAAAGGCGCCCATCAACAGGCGGATCACATGCGGGTTCTGGCTGGTCGTGTAGAGCGTGTGCTCGCCGGTGGCGCGGTCGAATTCGCCGATCGCGGCGCGCGGCTCCATCGCATTCGGCACGAGCCGGTTGTTGACGAGGTCGAGCTTGACGATCCTGGCCGCCCTGCCGATGGCGGCATCGACCGCGGCGGCGTCGCCCAAATGCCAGTCGTAGCAGATATTGCCGGGCGCCTCGGCCCAGACCTGCGGCGCGCCGGGCTTCAACGCGGCGACGACATCGACGACCGCCGGCTCGACTGTGTAGTCGACGACGATCTGCTCGGCCGCGTCGCGCGCCGCTGCCAGGCTGTCGGCGATGACCACCGCGACCGGGTCGCCGACATGGCGGACACGCTCGATCGCCAGCACCGGATGCGGCGGCTCCTTCATCGGCGAGCCGTCCTTCGAATTGATCAGCCAGCCGCAGGGCAGGCCGCCGATCCCCTCGGCCGCCAGGTCCTGGCCGGTGAACACCGCGACGACGCCGGGCGCCGATTTGGCCGGGCCGGTGTCGATACGGTTGAGGCGGGCATTGGCGTGCGGGCTGCGCAGGATATAGGCGTAAAGCTGGCCCGGCCGGTTGATGTCGTCGGTATAGGTCCCCTGGCCGGTCAGGAACCGGTAATCCTCGCGCCGCCGGACAGGCGTGCCGATCGATCCATCAGCCATTGCCGTTACTCCGCAGCCACCCCGTGGGGGTTCGGCGCCGGCGCCTCGCCGCGCATGACCGCCGCCCCCTCGGCGATCGCCAGCACGATGTTGTGGTAGCCGGTGCAGCGACAGAGGTTGCCCTCAAGGTATTCGCGGATTTCCTTGTCGCTTGGCTTGGGGTTGTTCTTCACCAGGTCGAGCGCGCTCATCACCATGCCGGGGGTGCAGAAGCCGCATTGCAGCGCGTGATTGTTGCGGAAGGCTTCCTGCATCGGATGCAGGGTATCGCCGTTGGCGACGCCCTCGATCGTCAGCACGTTGGCGCCCTCGCATTGCACCGCGAGGATCGTGCAGGATTTGATCGCCTCGCCGTTGATGTGCACGACACAGGCGCCGCATTGGCTGGTGTCGCAGCCGACATGGGTGCCGGTCAGGCCGAGCTGCTCGCGCAGCAGCTGCACCAAGAGGGTGCGCCCCTCGACCGTCGCCGATGCCGGCTTGCCGTTCACGGTGAGGCTCACCGTCTTCTGCATGGAAACCTCCCTCGATTGTCGCGCCCGAGACCGACGGCGCGACGCCGCGAGCGCGAAGCTTGCTGCGCCGCCGCGCCGGGGTCAAGGCGGCATGATTCAGGCCGAAGGTGGGCCGCCCGCGCCGTCTTCGGGCGACATCGCCGCGACGAACCTGCCGAAGAACTCGTCGGCCATCTTGCGCGCCGTACCGTCGATCAGGCGCGAGCCGATCTGCGCCAGCTTGCCGCCGACCTGCGACTGCACGTCGTAGCGTAGCACGGTTTCGTCGCCCTCCTCCTCAAGGTTGACCTTGGCGCCGCCCTTGGCGAAGCCGGCGACGCCGCCCTGGCCTTCGCCGCTGATCGTGTAGCCCTGGGGTGGGTTGAGGTCGCTGAGCGTCACCTTGCCGGAGAAGGTCGCCTTCACCGGCCCGACCCGGGCGACGACCTTGGCGGTGAACTCGGTGTCGGAGACCTTCTCGATGGTCTCGCAGCCGGGGATGCAGAGCTTCAGGGTCTCGAGGTCGTTGAGCCGCTCCCACACCGTCTGGCGCGGGGCGGGGATGCGGCGCTCGCCATGCATTTCCATCGCGGCTGTCCTCGCTCGGGGATGGCAAAAGTGTGGGCCGCCATCGCGGCGATTGCAACCGCACCAGCCGCGGCGCCGCGTCACTTATTGTCATTGCGAGCGAAGCGAAGCAATCTCGCGCCATCGTTCCGGTGATGTCGAGACTGCTTCCAGCAATGAACACGACTGCCGCCCAGTTTTCCCGTCCGGTGCCGGCGCGCATCGCCGACCGGCTGATCGTCGCGCTCGACCTGCCGACCGTCGATGAGG
>JABCYT010000530.1 GCA_013290035.1 Alphaproteobacteria bacterium | reverse complement strand
CGTTCGGCGGCCTCGCCGGCGCGCTGTTCGGGCTGTACCACCGCGGCATGTACATCGAGAACGCCTTCTGGACCGAATCGGCGCAGGTGCTGATCATGGTGCTGCTGGGCGGCATCTACTCCTTTGCCGGGCCGATCTTCGGCGCTGCCGCGCTCTATCTGCTGCAGGTCTTCACCAACCAGTACACGCCCTACTGGCCGACCGTGCTGGGGCTGATCCTGCTGGTGATCGTGATGGTGCTGCCGGACGGGCTGATCGGCCTGGTGGCGAGGGTGAAGCAGCGCCGCCGGGGCCGACCATGAGCGCCGTGCTGCAGCCCATGTTACAGATAGACGGCCTGTGGAAGTCGTTCGCGGGTTTCGTCGCCACACGCGACGTCTCGTTCGAGCTGCTGGCCGGCGAGACGCACGCCGTGATCGGTCCCAACGGCGCCGGCAAGACCACCTTCTTCAATCTCATCACCGGCCATCTCAGCCCCGACAAGGGCGCCGTGTCGTTCGAGGGCCGCGACCTGGTCGGCCTGCCGCCGCACAAGATCGTGCGCCTGGGCATCGCCCGCTCGTTCCAGCGCATCAACATCTATCCCCGGCTGACCGTGTTCGAGAACGTGCAAGTGGCGCTGATCGCGCATGAGGGCCAGCAGTGGAACCTGTTGCGTCCCGGCCGATCGCTGCATCGCCAGGGCACCCAGGAACTGCTGGAGCTGGTGGGCCTGGCACAAGAGGCGGCAGAAACCGGCGGCGAGCTGAGCTACGGCAAGCAGAAGCAGCTCGAGCTTGCGATCGCGCTCGCCTCGCAGCCGCGCCTGCTGCTGCTCGACGAGCCGACGGCCGGGATGTCGCCCCAGGAGACGGGCGAGACCATCGCCTCGGTACGCGACATCGTGAAAGCGCGCGGGCTGACGCTGCTGTTCACCGAGCACGACATGGCCGTGGTGTTCGGCATCGCCGAGCGCATTTCGGTGCTGCATCACGGCGAGATCATCGCCTCCGGCGAGCCCGACGCGGTGCGCAACGACCCGGAAGTGAAGCGCGTCTATCTCGGGGATCAGGCCCATGGCTGACCTCGTGGTCGACGGCATCCATACCGCCTACGGGCTGAGCCAGGTCCTGTTCGGAGTCTCGTTAGAAGTGCAGGCCGGCGAATGCATCGCCCTGATCGGCCGCAACGGCGTCGGCAAGACCACGACCATGCGCTCGATCATGGGCCTGACGCCGCCGCTCAGCGGGCGCGTGCTGTGGAAAGGCCAGGATATCGCCCAGCTCGGGCCGCACAGGATCTGCCGTCTCGGCATCGGCTTCGTGCCGGAAGACCGGCGCATCTTTCCCGAACTCTCGGTCTGGGAGAACCTCGACATCGCGCGCCGTCCCGGCGCCGGCGGCAAGACCACCTGGCGTGAGGACGAGGTGTTCGCGCTGTTTCCCGACCTGGCCGGGATCCGCGACCGGCGGGGCGGCGTGCTGTCGGGCGGCCAGCAGCAGATGCTCACGATCGCCCGCACGCTGATGGGCAATCCGGAGCTATTGCTGCTCGACGAGCCGTCGGAGGGGCTGGCGCCGCTGATCGTCGACCTGCTGCGCCAGCGCGTGGCCGAGCTCAAATCGACCGGCCTGTCGATCGTGCTGGCCGAGCAGAACCTGCAGTTCGTGATGGCCCTCGCCGATCGCGTCTACATCCTCGAAAAGGGCGAGGTGCGCTTCACTGGCACGCCGTCGGATCTGCAGGCCGACAAGCGCATCGTGCAGCAGTACCTCACGGTGTGACGCTGCAGCTCGATCAGACCCTCACGTGCCTCTCCACGAACGCCACCATCCGGCCGAACATGTCGCCGCTCTTCGACAGATCGGGCGAGGAGCCGGCGTGGCGGTCCATGTCGACGTAGTCGAGCGCGATCTCGCCGCCGGCCTTGCGGTAGTTGGCGCAAAAACGCTGCGGCTCGTTGCCGTCGAATGTCGACTCCACGTCCTTGTAGTCGTGCAGGTTATCGCCGCGGCCCTGGAACCAGATCGCCGGCGGCGTCAGCACCTTCTCGCCGCGCTCGAGCGCGAGCGTGGGGTTGCCCTCTTCCATGGCGGCTTCAGAGCGCCAGTAGGAATCCTGGCGCGCGATGATCGACTTCGGCCATTCCGGCGGCGTGGCGCCCATCTGGGCGCGCTTGGCGTGGCGGTAGCGGCTGAGCGGGTTGATGACCGGCCACGACATGATCACGCAGCGCACGCTGGCATCGGATGAGGGGGCGTCCTGCGCGGACGATCCGGCCGGCAGCGCGATCGCGGCATAGCGCGGATCGTGCGGGCGCATGGCGACCAGCATCGCCAGATGGCCGCCGCTCGACTGGCCTGACAGGCCTATGAGGTCGGGCCGCGACTTCAGCGCGCGCGCGTTGTGCTTGGCCCAGCGCACCGCATAGTTGATGTCCTGCACCGAGGCGGGATAGGGATCCTCGTTGCCGGAGCGGAAGTCGAGCGCGATCGACACGATGCCGTGCGAGGCCATGAATTGGTGACGCAGCTTCTCCGTGGTGCGGTCGCTCATGCACCAGGCGCCGCCATGGCACTCGACCAGGACCGGGAACGGCCCCGCTCCCCGCGGCTTGAACACGCGCGCCAGCAACGGCTTGTCGCCGTGGCGCAGGTACTCGACATCGTCGACGTCGAACTCGGTGGTCTTGGCCTCGAGGATTGCAGTCGTCATGGCGCGTTCCCCTCTCCGTTTTGCTTCAGATCGCCAGGCAGCCTAGCGCAAATTCGATAGGCGTGAAATCGGCTGCGCTCTTGTTGCGCCCGCTATGCGATCGTCGAATACTAGCCGTGCTACGATCCACGCTGAGGCCCATGGAGGAAGATCGATGTCATTCTATCGAGGCATGACCTGCGAGAACGTCACCATCAAAGGCGACAAGGGAACGCCGATTATCGCTTACGTGGCCAAGCCGTCCGGTCCGGGCCCCTTTCCGGGCGTGGTGCTGGTCCACCATCTCCCGGGATGGAGCGAGCTCTACATCGAGACGACGCGCCGCTTCGCGCATCACGGCTATCTCGCGATCTGCGCCAACCTCTATGAGCGGGAGGGCGGCCAGGGCAACCCGGACGACGTCGCCGCCAAGGTGCGCGCCGACGGCGGCATTGCCGACTCCCAGATGGTCGGCGATACCGAGGCCGCGGTGAAGTGGATGCGCGCGCAGTCCAATCACAACGGCAAGGTCGGCATTTTCGGCTCCTGCTCCGGCGGCCGGCACGCCTTCATCTACGCCTGCCAGAAGAAGGACGTCGATGCCTGCGCCGAGCTGTGGGGCGGCCGCGTGGTGATGGGCAAGGAGGAGCTCAATGCCAAGACGCCGGTCGCGCCGATCGAGATGACCAAGGATCTCTGCTGCCCGCTCATCGGCCTGTTTGGCAACGACGACCGCGCGCCCAGCCCCGAGCAGGTCAACCAGCACGAGGCCGAGCTCAAGAAGCACGGCAAGGCGCACGAGTTCCACCGCTACGACGGGGCCGGCCACGGCTTCTTCTACTGGCACCGGCCGCTCTACAGGCCCGAGCAGGCGATGGATGGCTGGAGCAAGGTGTTCGCCTTCTTTGGCAAGCATCTGGC
>JABCYT010000529.1 GCA_013290035.1 Alphaproteobacteria bacterium | reverse complement strand
TCCGGCCACGCTCGCATCGAACGGCATGGTGACGAGCCCGCATGCGTTGGCCTCGCAGGCCGGCGCGGAAATGCTGCGCGAGGGCGGGTCGGCGATCGATGCCGCCGTTGCCGCCAGCGCCGCCCTCTCGGTCCTCTATCCGCACATGACCGGGATCGGCGGCGATGCCTTCTGGCTGATCCACGATGCGCGCACCCGGACCGTGCGCTACATCGACGGCGGCGGTCGGGCGACCTCGCGCGGCACCGTCGAGGCCTTCGCCAAACGCGGCCTCGCCGAGGTGCCCTATCGCGGCGTGCTGCCCGGCACGCTGACGGTGCCGGGCGCCGTCGCGAGCTGGACCATGGCGCATGCGGCCTATGGACGGCTGCCGCTCCGGCGCTGCCTGGAAAGCGCGATCGGCTATGCCAGCGAAGGCTTTCCGGTGACGGCGCGGCTCGCGCATTGGCGCGAGCTCGCGCGCGCGGAGCTGGCGAAAAGCCCCGAGGCTGCCGCGATCTTCCTCAAGGAAGGACCGACGCTTGCCAACCCCGACCTCGCGCGTACGCTGAAAGCCATCGCCAGCGACGGCTGGTACGGCTTCTACGACGGCGAGGTGGCGCGCGAGCTGGTGCGCTATTCCGACGCCAACGACGGCTTCTTCGCGCTGCACGACCTCAAGGCCCAGGTCGCGCGCTGGGGCGAGCCGCTGAAAGGCAGCTATCGCGACGTCACGATCTACGAGACGCCGGCGCCGACCCAGGGCTTCGCGGTGCTGGAGATGCTGAACCTCCTAGAGCCTCTGGAACTGCATCGCAAGCCGTTCCTCGGGCCCGACTCGGTGCATCTGATGGTGCAGGCCAAGCAGCTCGCCTATCACGACCGCGACCGCCATCTCGCCGATCCGCGCTTCGCCCGGGTGCCGATGGAACGCCTGATCTCCAAGAAATATGCCGACGAGCGGCGCGCGCTGATGGATCCGGTCCGCGCCGTGCCGTGGGACCGCATCCCGTCCTACGGCAGCCTGACGGGCGACACGGTCTATATCGCCGCCGTCGATCGCCAGGGCAACGCGGCCTCGCTGGTCCATTCGGTCTATGGCGTGTTCGGCGCGGCGGTGGTCGCCGGTCGCAGCGGCGTGGTGCTGCAGAACCGCGCCGCCTATTTCTCGCTCGATCCCAGGAGTCCCAACAAAGTCGAGCCGGGCAAGACCCCGTTGCACACCCTGATCGCCTCGCTCGGCTTCCGGAACGACAAGCTGTGGAGCGTGCTGGGCTGCATGGGCGCGGACGGGCAACCGCAGATCCACCTGCAGGCCTACAGCGCCATGATCGACCACGGGCTCGACATCCAGCAGGCGCTCGACATGCCGCGCTTCCTGTCCGGCCGCTTTGGCCTGCTCGAGGTGCGCGACACCTTGCACATCGAAGGCCGTTTCCCGGCCGAGACCATTGCCGAGCTGGAGCGGCGCGGCCACACGGTCGATCGCTGGGACGACTGGAACGAAATGGCGGGCCATGCGCAGGGAATCACGGTCGATCCCGTGACTGGCGTTCTGGCTGGCGGCGCCGATCCGCGCAGCGACGGCGAGGCGGTTGGGGTCTAGCTGGGGGCGCGCGACTCCAGTCGCGCGTCTTCGTCGATCCCGAGGAAGATCGCGCCACTGGAGTGGCGCACCCCCCGCAATGACTCAGACGAGAGAAAAGCCCTCGTAGCCGTTCTTCACCACGGCCTCGCAGCGCTCGATGTAGGCCGGGAAGCCGCCGATATAGGGCATGAAGACGCGCGGCTTGCCGGGGATGTTGGCGCCGACATACCACGAGCTGCAGGTCGAGCGCAGCGTGCCGCCGGCCATCTCGCCGACATGGCCGACCCAGGCCTCCTCGGCCTCGCGGCTGGGCTCGATCGTGGTGGCGCCGCGCCTGCGCATGTAGTCGATACAGTCGGCGATCCATTCGACGTGCTGCTCGATCGACGGCAGCATGTTGGTCAGCACCGAGGGGCTGCCCGGGCCGGTGATGGTGAAGAGGTTGGGGAAGCCCGCCAGGGTGAGGCCGAGATAGGATTTCGGCCCCTCCTTCCACTTGTCCTGCAGCGATTGGCCATCGCGGCCGCGAATATCGACCCGCAGGAGCGCGCCGGTCATGGCGTCGAAGCCGGTGGCCAGCACCAGGCAGTCGAACGTGTAGTCCTTGCCCTTGGCGCGCAGCCCGTTGGCCGTGATGCGCTCGATCGGCTGGTCGCTCACATCGACCAGGGTGACGTGCGGCTGGTTGAAGGTCGCCCAATAGCCGGTATCGACGCAGAGCCGCTTGCAGCCGATGACGTTCGTCGGGCTCAATTTTTCGGCAAGCTCGGGATCCTTCACCACGTCGCGGATCTTGGCGCGCACGAAATCCGCCGCCGTCTCGTTCGACTCGGCGTTCAGCAGCAGGTCGGAGAACGAGCCCATGAAGCCCAGGCCGCCATAGTTCCAGCGCTCCTCGAACAGGCGCCGGCGCTCGGGCTCGTCGGTCTCGATCGCCGAGGCCGGATTGAAGGCGAAGTCGATGCCCGCCGGCATTTTCCGCGCGCGGCGGCGCATCTCCTCGTAGTTCGCCTTGACATCGCGGACATAGGCCGGATCGAGCGGCTTGTTGTGCGCCGGCACCATGTAGTTGGCGGTGCGCTGGAACACGGTGAGGTGCGTGGCCTGCTGGGCGATGATCGGGATCGACTGGATCGCCGACGATCCGGTGCCGATCATGCCCACCGTCTCGCCGGTGAAATCGACGCCGTCATGCGGCCAGTTGCCGGTGTGATAGGTCGGGCCCTTGAAATCCTCCAGGCCGGGAATCTTGGGCGTGTTGGGCGACGACAGGCAGCCCATCGCCGTGATGACGAAACGGGCAGTGACGCGGTCGCCTTTATCCGTCTCGACCGTCCAGGCGTGCGCCTTGTCGTCGAAGCGGGCCTGGGTGACCCTGGTCTCGAAGCGGATGTCGCAGCGCAGGTCGAAACGGTCGGCGACGTGGTTGGCGTAGCGCAGGATTTCGGGCTGGGTGGCGTAGCGCTCGGTCCATTCCCATTCCTGCTGCAGCTCGGGCGAGAACTGGTAGGAATACTGGACGCTTTCGACGTCGCAGCGCGCGCCGGGATAGCGGTTCCAGTACCAGGTGCCGCCGACGCCTTTGCCAGATTCGAACACCCGGACCCTGAAGCCCTTCTGGCGCAGGCGGTGCAGCATGTACATGCCGCCGAACCCGGCGCCGATGACCACCGCATCGAAATCGAGCGACATATTTCCTCCGGAGTGAACCGATCTTTAGTGCGACAGAGCAGGTGACCGCGCAAGCCTTCCTGTGTCACCTCTTGTCGCGGAGAAACCGCAGAATGGCCGACACCGACTATCCGGCAAGCTGGTATGCCGCCACGCGAGACGCGAGTCCGGATCGGGCGCCGCTTTCGGGCAGGATCGAGGCGGATGTCGCGGTCGTGGGCGGCGGTTTCGCCGGCCTGCATACGGCGCGGCTGCTGGCGATGCGCGGGCGCAGGGTCGTGCTTGTCGAACGCCGGCGCATCGGCTGGGGCGCCTCCGGCCGCAACGGCGGCTTCGTCGGCGCGGGCTTCGACGCACGGTC
>JABCYT010000528.1 GCA_013290035.1 Alphaproteobacteria bacterium | reverse complement strand
CGGTCGATATCTACTCCTTCACTTTTGCGGGCCAGCCCTGGATTGCCAAGGAGTGGTTGTCGCAGGTCCTGCTGGCCCTGGCCTACGATGCCGGCGGCTGGGGCGCCGTCGCGGTGCTGTGCGCCGCCTCGATCGCCTTTGCCTTTGCCCTCATGATGCGCCTGCTGTTGCGCGACACTCGTCCGTTGCCCGCCCTGCTGTTCACGGTCGCCGCCGTCGTCATGACGGCGCCTCACCTTCTGGCGCGCCCGCACGTGCTGGCTTTCCCGGTCATGCTGATCTGGGTGGCGGGTCTGGTGCGCGCTGTCGAGGAGCGCCGCGCGCCGCGACCGCTCCTGCTGCTCGCCATGCTGGCGTGGGCCAACCTGCACGGCGGCTTTACGCTCGGCCTGCTGCTCTGCGGCGCCTTCGCGCTGGAAGCCATGGTCGGAGCGGGTGAGGCATCGGAGCGAAAGGCCCTGTTCGTCGAGTGGGCGAAGTTCGGCATTGCTGCCGTCCTGGTTGCCTGCATCACGCCGTATGGGCCGGAGTCGATGCTCGTCACCTTCCGCATCTTCAATCTCGGCGACGCGCTCAGCGCGATCAGCGAATGGCAGTCGCCCAACTTCCAGAACATGCCGCAGCAGGAGCTGATCCTGCTGATCGCCCTCTATGTCTGCCTGTCGCGCGGCCTCAAGCTGCCCCTCGTGCGGTTGCTGATCGTGCTGGGCCTGCTTCACCTGTTCCTGAAGTATGTGCGCAATGCCGAGCTGCTGGCGATGCTGGGTCCGCTGATCGTGGCGCCGGTCCTGGCGCGCCAGTGGCCGACGCTGCGGCCCACCGCCGAGACGCCCGGCGGCTCGCTCCTGCGCCAGCGGTTGGCGGCGCTCGGCCGCCCGGCCGGGCGCAATGCCATCGCGCTCTGCCTCGTTCTTGGCGCGATCTATGCCGGCGGTGTCATCCGCTTCGCCGGCATCCGCCCGGTGGACGACACGATGCCGGTGGCGGCCTTGGACTTCATCCGCGAGGCCAACCTGCAGGGCAACGTGCTCAACCACTATGGTTTTGGCGGCTTCCTGATCAACGCCGGCATAAAGACCTTCATCGATGGACGCGGCGAGCTCTATGGCGGCGACTTCATCAAGCGCTACGTCGAGATCGTGAACGCGCGGGGCGCACGGCCGCTCGAGGAGACGCTCGACGAATTCCGCATCGACTGGACGCTTCTGCAGAAGGATCAGGCGGCTAACCAGGTCCTGGCACACTTGCCGAATTGGAAGCGGGTCTACAGCGACGACACCGCGACCATCTTCGTCCGCCAGCGCTAGTCCTTGAGCAGGATCCAGGTGCAGGTGCCGATGGCGCAGAGGCGCCCCGACTCGGTGTAGAGGGCGGTGCCCGAATAGAGCTTGCGGCCCTCCGCGCCGATCTTCCAGCCGACCACGGCGCAGCGTTCGCCGACCTTCGGTGGCTCGATCACCTTGGCGGTCATGCGGCCGGTGAGCGCGGGCCGGAAATCGTCGGGATCCTGGACGGCGAACGCGCCGGGACAATCGAGCGTACCCCACACGAACTCCGGCCTGATGCGGCCCTTCTCGTCGGCGTGGTTGGCGTGCGGCAAATAACAGGAGAGCGAATAGCCGGCTTGCGGACCGGCGGTGCCCAGCACGCGCAGACCGTCGCCGACGGCGCGCTCGCGGCCGCAGACGATGCATCGGCTGAACTCGCTGTCGTCCGGGGCACCGCCCGCCGCGCCGCGGCGCATGACGTCGTTCCAGTCGATGGGCGGTGGCGGCGGCGAGAGATGCGCCAGCGATCCGGCGCGCGCCTCGCACAGCAGGGTCTCTCCGTCGCGCAGCGTCAGCGCCTCGCCCGCGCGCCCGACCTGCAGCCTGCGATCGATGGGGATGGGGGCGCGTAGCGTGATCTCGACCGCGCCGTCGCCGCCGAATTCCCTCGTGAATTTGTCGGCCATCACGCCGCCGACATAGCCGCCATTGCCCGAGAGCCGCGGGCCGTTGAAGCCCGCCGCGATGATGATCGTATCGTCCACTCAAATCCTCCGCGGCGCGAAACCTGACGCGCGCATGCGGGGATTGCAAGCCTGCCGGTGCGCGAAACCGCTTGCCTGCAATGCGAGGCGTCGCCCAGGGTGAAGACGATGAGTCGGTTCGTGCCTTGGGCGCTGGTGGCGCTGTGCTTTGCGCTCGGCGTGGCGAGTCGCTCGATCAGCGATTCCTTCGTCGTCTTCGTGCCGGCGCTGCAGAGTGCCTTCGACGCCAGCCGCAGCGCCATCACGGTGGTCTACAGCTTCGCCCTGCTGGTCGGCGGTACCGGCGCGCCGCTTGCCGGCTGGATCGTCGACCGCTTCGGCCTGCGCGCGCTCACCGTCATCGGCATGTCGGCGGCGGCACTTGCAACGGCCAGCGCCTCGCTCGCGACGGAGGTCTGGCACCTCTACGTTGGCCTCGGCGTCGTCATGGGCTTCGGCGGCGCGTCGCTCAGCGGCGTGCTGAGCTCGACGCTGCTCGGCCGCTGGTTCCCGGCGCAACGGCTGGGCGTGGCGTTGGCCGTCGCCTGGTCGGCATCGGGCGTCGGCGCCATGATCATGCTGCCGCTCGCCCAGCATCTCATCGTCACCGACGGCTGGCGCCACGCCTACATCGTCCTCGCCGTTATCAGCGCTGCGTTCATTCCGCTGCTGGTGGTGCTGCCCTGGCGGCGCATCGAACACGGCGCGCCGGGTCACGCACGCTTGCGCGCCTCGACCAGTCCCGGTCCGACCGTGGGCGAAGCCGTGCGCGATTGGCCGTTCTGGGCGCTCACCTTCTCGTTCGGCCTGACCTCGGTCGGCATCTTTTCGCTGGTGCCCCAGGTGATGGTCTACCTTCTGGAACGCGGCCTCGATGGCGCCTATGCCGCGCGCGCGCTGGCGGTCGCGGGATTCCTCACCCCGCTGGGCATGATCGGCTTCAGCTGGCTCGCCGATCGCGGTGGCCGGCGGCTGGCCGCGGTCCTGGCCTATGCCTGCTCGATCCTGGGCGTGGGCGCGCTCGCCCTGGTGCGCGGGCCTGGCGACGATGTCTGGTTGTGGCTCTACGTGCTGCTGTTCGGCGGCAGCATGGGCTCGCGCGGCCCGATGATCTCCACGCTCGCCACCTTGCGCTATCGCGGTGTCCATTTCGGCCGCATCTATGGTCTGATCAGCATCGGCATGGGCCTGGGCGGCTTCTTGGGTGCCTGGATCGGCGGCCTGCTGCACGACTGGACCAACGGCTATGCCGCCGTGATGATCCTCGCTGCAGGCGCGCTCGCGCTCGCGGCGGCGTCGCTCGGCTCGGAGGCCAGCGCGCGCGAGCGCCTCAGCCGCTAGAGAATCGACGAATGCACGAAGTTGGCGACAAGGTCGAGTCGCTTGCTGTGCCAGGGGTCGGGGATGCGGTTGTTGGTGACGTAGGCGAACGACACGCCTGATTCGGGATCGCCCCAGCAATAGGAGGTGCCGACGCCGCCGTGGCCGAATACGCTCGGATTGGCGAAGCCTCCCAGCCCGCGGATGTTTTCCGTCGTGCCGCGGATGTGCGGCCCCAGCCCGCGATGCATGGGCATGCCCATGTATTCGTCG
>JABCYT010000527.1 GCA_013290035.1 Alphaproteobacteria bacterium | reverse complement strand
ACCCATTTCGGCATGGTGCGGGCCGAACGCACGCCCGACGCGCTCTATATGCGCGGCGCCGACAGTCATCATCATCTACACGCCGTGCACAAGGGTGGCACCAGGTTCATCGGCTTCGCCTACCATGCGGCCAGCGAGGACGACCTCAAGCGACTCGCCAAGCTGCCGGGGGCATCCGGCATCGAGACCCTGAACGAACCGGGCGGCGGCAAGCGCGTGCGGTTGACCGAGCCCAACGGCTACCAGATCGAGGTCATCCACAGCATGCAGTCCGTACCGGCGATCAAGGTCGAGCGCGATCCCGTGAACACGGGCGGCGAGCCGCTGCGCCGCAAGGGCCGGCTGATGCGGCTTTCCAAGTCGCCGACGACGCTGCAGCGCATCGGGCATGGCGTCCTGTCGACGCCCAAGGTGAAGGAGACGGTGGCCTGGTTCCGCGAAACCCTGGGCATGATTCGTTCCGACGACGTCTATGCCGGCGACAAGGAAAACCTCATCGGCGCCTTCAGCCGGCTCGATCGCGGCGAGGACTATGTCGACCATCACGTCCTGTTCTGCATACACAACCAGAAGACGGGATTGAATCATGTTTCCTACGAGGCGCAGGACATCGATGCCGTCTTCCAGGATCACGAGCACATCAAGCGGCTCGGCAAGTACGAACATATGTGGGGCATCGGCCGCCACCTACTGGGCAGCCAGGTCTACGACTACTGGTCCGACCCGTGGGGCCGCGTGCACGAGCGTTGGGCCGACACCGACCGGCTGAACGCCGCCAACGGCGGCAACCTGCTGAGTGCCGAAGAGGGCTTCCAGTCGCAGTGGGGTGAACGGCCGCCCGAGCGCTTCATCGGCCACGCCAGCCCCTGATCGAGCCGTTCATAATAAGGAGGAATGTTCATGTCCAAGCCACCTGCCTCATCGTCGGCCGCACGGGACGCGCTACGCTCCTTCGCGCCCAAGCTGGTCGACCTCACCGACAACGTGCTGTTCGGCGACGTCTGGGAGCGGCCCGGCCTCTCCAAGCGTGACCGCAGCCTCATCACCTGTGCCACCTTGGTGGCGCTCAATCGCACGGAGCAGCAGACCGGTCATTTCCAGCGCGCGCTCAACAACGGCGTCAAGAAGGAGGAGCTGCTCGAGCTGATCACGCATCTCGCCTTCTATTCCGGCTGGCCCACCGCCATGTCGGCCGCGAACGTCGCCAAGAAGGTATTCGAAGGGGGAGACCAGAAGTGAAGCTCTGTTATTTCGATGATTATCGCCTCGGCGTCGTCAAGGGCGACACTGTCGTCGACATCACCGACGCGGTGAAAGACATTCCGCATCTGCACAATCGCGACCTGATCATCGGCCTGATCGAGCGCTGGGACAGCCACAAGGCCAAGGTCGAGAAGGCCGCTGCCGACGGCAAGGGCGTGCCGCTGAAAGGTGTGCGCCTGCGTCCGCCGGTGCCCAAGCCCGGCAACATCGTCTGCATGGCGGTGAACTACATGGAGGACGGCACGCTCAAGGAGAAACCGCAGATCAACGCCTTCCACAAGGCGGCGACGGCGGTGATCGGCAACGGCGACACGATGGTGCTGCCCGACGTGCCGGCCGGCATCTTCGAAGGCGAGGCGGAGCTCGCCCTGGTGATCGGCAAGCGCGCCACGCGCGTCGCGCAGGCCGACGCCATGAAGCACATCTTCGGCTACACCTGCTTCATCGACGGTTCGGCGCGCGGCCTGCCGCCGCCCGGCAACGTGTTCTTCCAGATGAAGTCGCGCGACACCTTCGCGCCGATCGGACCCTGCATCGTCACGGCTGACGAGATCGCCGATCCGCAGAACCTCAACATCACGCTGACCAACAGCGGGCAGGTGATGCAGAAGTTCAACACCAACGACATGGCGCACTCGATCCCGCGCTGCATCGAATGGGTGAGCTCGATCCATACGCTGGAGCCCGGCGACATCTTAGCCACCGGCACCAACCATCGCGGGCTCAACTCCTTCATGGACGGCGACAAGGTCGAGCTCACCGTCGAGAAGGTCGGCACCCTGCACTTCAACGTGAAGGACGAACACAAGCGGACCTGGGCGCGCACCACGCGGCTGCAGCACAAGGAGAAAGGCGGCGAGGGCCCGCATACGCCGCAGCTCACGGGCAAGTACGCTCAGAAGTGACGTCTTCGCTGGGGACGCGCGACTCCAGTCGCGCGTCATCGCTCGCGGTCCGGAAGATTATGACGCGCCACTGGAGTGGCGCGCCCCCAGCAAACTATCTCGCGTCCAGCCGGGCCTGGATGCCCTGCATCCAGGCCTCGCGGCTCATGAAGCGAGGTCGGCTCCGGCACATCGCTTCGGTGCGCCGCAGGATCTCGTCGTTCGGCTGGTCGAGGTCAAGCGGCTCGCCGCAGGGCTGCGGCGTGTAGAAGGGCGAATCGACATAGAGCTCGACGGGATTGCCCTCGGGATCCTTGAAGTAGAGAGCCCAGGCGTTGCCGTGGTCGGTGATCCGGTGCTGGCTGATGCCCTCCTTGATGAGCGCCTGGCGGTACCCCTTCAGCGTGTCGAGCGAATCGAGGCGGAAGGAGATCTGGTTCACCGGATTGTAGGCGAGGTCCTTCGGCCGCCCGTCGAACAGCACGAACTGGTGATGGCATTCCGGGTTCTGGGTCATGAAGGCGACGCGCGCGCCGGAACCGCCGGTGCCGCTGTCGCTGACCACGAAGCCCATGACGCGCGTGTAGAAGTCGACCATCCGGTCGAGATCGGTGGTGTGCACGCCGAAATGTGTGAGTTGGGCCGAAAGGGTCATGTATTCATTGTCCTGTCCGAGCCCGGCGCCGGCAACGAAAAAGGCGCCTTGGTTCGGGCGGAATCCCAGGGGATCAATACTGTCTGGCGCGGCCGGCGGTCTCTGGCTAAGCTCAGCAGCATCTGGGAGACTCCGCAGCCATCAAAGAAATGGCAGGAGCGCCTCTACTTAGCGTCACATCAGTAGTCGTTGCTTCGCGTGCACAAGCGTTCCTTTAGGGAGGGAAACGTCATGCAAGTCGAGAAACTGTCTCGTCGTGGAGTCGTGGCCGGAGGCGTCGCCGCCGGCCTTGTCGCGGCGCCGTTCGTACGCAGTGCCAATGCAGCCGGAAACCTGACAATCGGACTTTGGGATCACTGGGTCCCGGGCGCCAACGATGTCCAGTCCGCAATCATCAAGGAATGGGCAGACAAGGAAAAGGTCGACGTGAAGGTCGACTACATCACCAGCCAAGGCAACAAGCTGTTGCTCACCTTGGCGGCGGAATCGCAGGCCCACTCCGGACACGACATCATGGAGTTCACCAACTGGGAATCGGCGCAATTCAACGCCTCGCTCGAGCCCGTCGACGATGTCGTCAAGAGCGTCGTCGCCAAGAACGGACCGATCGATCCGGCGGTCGAATATCTCGGCAAGTTCGAAGGCAAGTGGCTGGGCGTCCCGATGACGCGCGGCACGCTGCTGCTCGGCTGCTGCTCGCGCTTCGACCTGATGAAGGAGCATGGTGGCGTCGATGTGCAGGCGCTCTATCCGGCCGGCAAGCCGGCTGCAGACGCCAGCTGGACATGGGACGCCTTCCTCGCGGCCGCG